>CAYVYG010000219.1:0-6198 GCA_964454385.1 uncultured Microthrixaceae bacterium | reverse complement strand
GCCGAACGCAGTCCCTCGTCGAGGTAGTGCACCCTCAGCTCTCCGCCCTCGCCGTCGGCGACCTCGGTGTAGTGCGGCTCGAAGGTGTAGCCGGAGAGGTTCTCGAAGCGTTCGTCTGGCGTGCGCAGGAAGTCCATCGCCGCACCGTACCGGCCGTGGCAGGGGCCGCGCCGGAAACGGTCAGCTTGCGGACATCCCTGGCGGCTTGCTGAACATGCTCGGCGTGCAGCGGCGCAGCGCCCACCCACCCAGGATCGGTTCATCCGCCGCCCGGTGCTGCGGCGAAGGTAGCGTCAAGGCGATGAGCTACACATCAGACCCCGTAAACGTGGAGGTCCGTGGACCCAACCCCTGGCTGGCGATCATGATCCTCGGTGTGCTCACCGGGCTTCTCGGCATCTGGCTCACCGTCAGCGCGATAGCCGGCACGAAGTTCTCTCTGGCATGGATCGCGTTCCTGTTGGCGCTCGGTCTGTTCCTGAACGGCTTCGCGGAGCTCGCCTGGGCTCCAGACCGGCAGTCGCCGATCATCGGCTACGTGCTCGGCGTACTGTTCATCGTGGGTGGCATCGTGGTGCTGCTGCGTCCGGGCAGCGGACTCAGCGCCCTTGCGGTCGTGGTCGGCCTCGTGTTGATCGCTGTCGGCCTTGCACAGACCGCGGTCGCTGTCGCTGGCCGTGAGGAGCTGCGACACTGGGCCGCGCTCGCGGTCTTCGGTGTTGTCACGATCGCCATCGGGGTCGCGGCCATCGCCTGGCCCAACGCCACGATCCGGGTGATCGCGCTGCTGTTCGGCATTCGCCTGCTGGTCATCGCGCTCGGCACCATCGGGGTCGGCATGACCTTCAAGAAACTCGCCGGTTAGGCAAGCCACCCCGATACGCTGAGGCGATCTAGCCACAAGGGCCCGAGCCCCGTTCACCCGGACCCGACGGTCCTTCGAACCAAGATCCGTTCCGACTCCCGATACCGGAGGCACGATGTCGAACATTCCCCCACCGCCAGGAACCCCGGGAGGAGATCAACCGGGTGACGCGCCACCTCCATCGGGGGGAGCACCACCGCCACCGCCGGTGCCACCTCCGGGCGGCGCCCAGCAACCTCCCGGGGGAGCACCACCGCCACCGACGCCACCCGGGTCGGACCAGTGGGGCCAACCGGCCACCAGCCAGTGGAGCCAGACACCCCCGCCCGGCGCACCACCGCCCGGGATGAACTACGCGGCCGCGCCAGCGAAGTCACAGACCAACGGCCTCGCGGTCGGAGCCCTGGTGCTGGGGATCCTGAGCTTCTTCTGCGTCGGGATCCTGTTGGGTCCGATCGCGGTCGTGCTCGGCTTCCTGGGGCGCAAGAAGGCCAACGAGGAGATGGGCGGCAACGGCGCCGGCATGGCCCTCGCTGGCATCATCACCGGCGTTCTCGGCTTTCTCGCCTCCGCCGCTTTCGTCTTCTTCTTCTGGATCGCCGCCGACAACACCGTCGACTCGATCAATGACATCAACTCCGACCCGTCCGATGGGATCTGCAACGAGGACCGCTGGCTGCAGGACCCCGACTGCTGAACATGCGCTCCGGCTACGCGGGTGGCTCCACCTCGTCCCACACGTCGATGCTGCCGGAGTAGTTCGCCACCCAGACACGCCCGGTGGAGCCGTCGTAGCTGATGCCGATCGGATGGTGCCCGGCGGGCACGGTCTGGAGTATCGACATGTCCTCGGTGGTGAGCTTGGAGACGTCGTCGCTCGAGTAGTTCACCACGTAGAGCGCGCGGCCATCAGAGGAGATGTCCATCGAGCGCGGATGGGTTCCGGTGGCCACCTTGGACACGACGCCGCCGGTGGTCAGGTCGACCTTGGCGACCTTGCCCTCCTTGTTGAGCGTCACGTACAGGAACCTTCCCTCGGGTCCCATCACCAAGTGACGCGGGCCGGCGCCGACCGCCAGTGACCCGGTCTGGTTCCCCGAGGCGATGTCGATCGCGACCACCTCGGTGCCTCCCATCACCGCCACATAGGCGGTTGCGCCGTCCGGCGTGATCGCGATGCCGCGCGGGTAGCGCCCGATCTGCACGGTGTCGAGCACCTCGCCGGTCGCGGTGTCGGCGATGGTCATGTCGAAGGTGCACCAGTTCGTGGCGAGGACCTTCGATCCGTCGGGTGTCACCGCCACGTACTTGGGGACCGCTCCAGTGGGGATCACCTGGTCGATCGTCCAGGTCCCGGTGTCGATGCGGTACAGGTAGCTGGACGGTGTGCCGTCCGAGGGGCTGCACTTGTCGGAACCCTCGCGGAACCCGGGTCCGTACATCGAGTAGTTCGACACGTAGACGGCGCTGCCGTCGGGCATGAACGCGGCCTCCACCGGTGCGCCCTCGAACTCGCCCTCTTTGTCGATGCCGAAGTCGGACAGCCGCACGGTGTCGGGGACCGTAGCGACCAGGTTGCCGTCCGCGTCGTAGGCGGTGACCGTGTGGCGGTACATCATGTTCTGCGCGGTGACGAGGCCCGTGCCGGATGCCACCACCGACTTGGGGCTCAGGTCGCCGGTGATGCGGGTGAACTTCTCCATCGTGAGGGTGTCAGCTGGTGGGCGTGGCGGCGCAGTGGTCGTCGTGGTGGACGTGGTCGCCGTGCCGCCGGAATCGCCGCTATCCGAGGTACCCCGGTCGACCTCGCTGTCGGCCCGGTCACCATCGCTGTTCGCACCGGCCACGTCGAAGTCGCTGGTGCCCGCGCAGGCAGCGCACAACAGCACCAACGATGCCAGTACTCCCAGGGTTCGCAACGACCTGCAAGCGTCAGCGTCGGCAGTGGACTCCGCGGACATGCCAGAAAGGTTGCCATCCGCGTCGCCGCAGTGGGTAGGCGCCGGGCCGCAGGAGCCGGACTACGGTCGCGCGCGTGACCGATAGCCCGACGCAACACGACGTTGCCGGTCCCTTCGATCCGCCTGATGGCGGCTGGACACCGGTGTCGACTCGCCTGGTGCTCGCATGGAGGTTGAGCCTGGTGCCGTTGGTGCTGTCGGCCATCGCTGCGTCCGTGGTGCTCGCGCTCTACGAGCGCATGTCGTTCGCCTACCTCGTCGCCGGGGTCACCTTGGTGCTGGTCCTCTGGGCGTGGTGGTTGACCGGTCGACGCGTGCGGTCCTACGGGTACGCCGAACGCGACGATGACCTTCTCGTGGTGCACGGGATCATGTTCCGGCGCCTGGTGGTCGTCCCCTACGGCCGGATGCAGCTGGTGGACCTCACCGCGGGTCCGCTCGATCGGGCTCTCGGGCTCGCCAGGGTGCAACTTCACACCGCTGCCGCGACCACCGACGCCACTATCCCGGGTCTCGCACCCGAGCAGGCCGCGGCTCTTCGGGACCGCCTGGCTGCGCGGGGGGAACAGCGCTCGGCGGGGCTGTGAGCGAACCAGCCGGGGCTCGGGGTCCCGGGGATGGAGACGCCCGACGGCTTCACCCGTTGACCCCGCTCGCGAACGCGGCCCAGGCAGCGCCGGTGGTGATCGCAGCCGTCGTGTTCGTCGGTGGCGTGAGCCTCGGGATGAGGGTGCTGATAGGCCTGGGTGTGCTCGTGGTGGGAGCTTCGGCGATCGCGGCTGTCAGCTACCTGCAGTGGCAGCGGTTCGCCTTCTGGTTCGACGACACGGGGGGCCTGAGGATCGATTCGGGGGTGCTGCAGCACAACCGCAAGAAGCTGCCGCTGTCGCGCCTGCAGTCGGTGGACGTGGGCGAACCGTTCTGGGCACGACTGTTCGGGCTCGCACAGGTCACCGTGGAAGTGGCGGGTGCAGGTGATTCCCGGGTCGTGCTGCGCTACCTCGGCACGGGAGTCGCCCACGATCTGCGTGACGAGCTGCTGGCACGCGCAGCGGGCCTCCACGCATCGGCTCCGCAGGCACCCGAACGGGTTCTCACCAGGGTCCCCGCGAGCGACCTGTTGTTGTCGCTGCTGGTGCGCGCACAGACCTTCGGTCTGTTCGTCGCCTCCGCGGTGCTGCTCGCCATGTCCTTCCTCACCGGCGGCATAGCGGCGTTGGGCATCGGCATCGTGACCGGTGGGGTCCCCGCGTTCGCGGTGGTGGGCGAGTTCCTTCGGAGCTACGGCTTCACCGTTGCGCTGGCGGCGGACGGGCTGCGGATCCGCCGGGGTCTCACGACGACCGTGGCGAACACCGTGCCACCGGGGCGGGTGCACGCGGTCGGTTTCATGAGCGGACCGATCTGGCGGCTCCTGGGATGGGTACGGGTGCTCGTGGACCTGGGTGGCAACCCCGGATCAGGGGAGGAATCCCAGGGTGCCACCGTGTTGTTGCCGGTGACGACCTGGCCGGTGGCACTGGAGATCGTGTCGCATGTGCTTCCGGGAGTGGACCTCAGCACACCGGCTCTGGAAGGCATCCCGTCGCGGGCACGCTGGCGGGCCCCCCTGCAGCAACCACTGGTCGGTGTCGCTGTCACCTCGCAGGTCCTGGCGGCGCGTCGGGGCTGGTTGACCCAGTGGTTGACCGTCGTTCCACACGGACGGGTCCAGTCCGCCCGGATCGCCCAGGGTCCCTGGCAGCGCGGCCTCGGCTTGGCAACGCTTCACGCCGACACGGTCCCTGGTCCGGTTCATGTCCGGGTGCCCCACATGGATGCCCGACGGGCGCGCGAACTGCTCGGAGCAGAGCTCGACCTCGCACGGCACGCTCGTCACACCGCCGGCCCCGAGCGCTGGATGACCGACCACGGAGGTCCTTGAAGCCGTCGCGGGCGTGCTGGGCCAGCCGCGGGCGCGCGGTGTCGCCGGGTGCGCGAATCTGTTCCGATGCAAGCTTGGACGGTCGAAGAACCATCGCCGATCGACCGTGGTCCGCTGGTGATGACCGAGCGGGAACAGCCGACACCGGCTCCGCGGGAGGTACTCGTCGAGGTCATCACCTGCGGGGTGTGCCGCACCGATCTCCACCTGGCAGAGGGTGACCTGGAACCGCACATGCGGGCAGCCACACCAGGCCACGAGGTGATCGGACGGGTGATCGGAACAGGCCCGGATGCGTCGCGCTTCGAGATGGGTGAGCGGATCGGGATCGCCTGGTTGCGCCACACCTGCGGAGCGTGCAGGTTCTGTCGGCGCGGTGAGGAGAACCTCTGCGTCGCACCGCACTTCACCGGATGGGACGCCCACGGCGGCTTCGCTCCGTACGCGGTGGTCGATGAGGCATACGGCTACCGGATCCCCGAGCAGTTCGGCGATACCGAGGCTGCACCGCTGCTGTGTGCGGGCATCGTGGGATACCGAGCTCTTAAGCGCGCCGCGGTCCGTCCCGGGGGCCGTCTCGGGATCTACGGCTTCGGAGCGTCGGCTCACCTGGCGGCACAGGTGGCGATGGCCGCCGGGTCGCAGGTCTACGTGTGCACCCGTTCGCCGCAGGCCCAGGAGCTCGCGCTCGAGCTGGGCGCGGTCTGGGCCGGCGATGCGGCGGAACCGCCGCCTGTGCCACTCGACGGCGCGGTGCTGTTCGCGCCAGTGGGTCACTTGGTCCCACCCGCGCTCGAGGCACTCGACAGGGGCGGTCGTCTGTCGATCGCGGGCATCCACCTCACCGATGTACCGGAGCTGGACTACCAAGAGCACCTGTTCTGTGAACGCGAGCTGGTGAGCGTCACCGCCAACACCCGCGCGGATGGCGAGGAGTTCCTGACCGTCGCCGCGAACATCGGGATCCGGGTGGAAACCACCGAGTACGCCTTCGCCGAGGCCGACCGGGCGCTCGCCGACCTGGCCCACGACAGGGTCCGCGGCGCCGCGGTGCTGGTCATGGACCGCTGAGTCGACTGCTCCCGGCAGCCTCAGTGACGCGATCGCCGCATCGTCACCGCAGGCGGGTTCCACGCATCACATGCGTCGGCGTTCGTACCGATCAGCAGGCGGTCTCGGGCTCGGAGCGATGACCCAAGAGGGATCCCAGATCGGAACGAGATCCTGCATGCCCGCGATCGATCTCGCGATCTCCCGTATGTCGTCGTGCGAGCCGACCATCTCGTGCTCGTCGAGCTCTCCATCCCGCTCGAAGACCACGCGCAGTGTGGCAGCGCTGCCCGACGGTCGCTCGATGAACAGCGAGATCACCCTGTCGTCCACCATCGGCCCCCCTCATCGTCCACATCAGCCTCGCCACCGTTGCCGACGGTGACCTCTCGATGATG
>CAYVYG010000218.1:0-6222 GCA_964454385.1 uncultured Microthrixaceae bacterium | reverse complement strand
GGGTCGCTCCGCGGTGGCTCCTGCTGGCTCGACCATGCACCCATCCTATTTCTCCACCCGGGACGGTGGAAATACCCCTGTGATGGTGGCATGCAGCGGACTGCGGCACGCAGCCTGCGCTCCGAGGCAGTGCTGAGTGTCACCCTCGGGCGATGCTCGGCCGGGGGATCGGCGCCGTCTACCCTTGGGCCCATGCAGAACAACGGCCTCCAGACGACGCTGCTCGTGATCCACATCCTCTCGGTTGCCATCTGGTTCGGTGGCATCATCGCCTTGTCGTATGTCGGTTCGGCGCTTGGCGGAGCCGACTACCGGGTGCGCCGCTGGTTCGCCGATGCGCAGCTCGCGGTGGGCCGTGTGCTGTTCAGCGTGGCCGGGATCCTAACCCTGATCACCGGTGTGTGGCTGGTGTTGAACCACGACGCGCTGTTCAGCTTCGCCGACGCGTTCATCAGCATCGGCTTCCTGGTGGTGATCGTGGGTACGGTGTTGGGGATGGCCGTGTACGCGCCTGCTTGCAAGCAGCTCATGTCGGCGATCGATTCGGGCGACGCTGCGGGCGAGGCAGCCGCGTCCCGCAAGCTCATGGCCACCAACTCGGTCAACGCGGTGCTGTTGTTGATCGCGATCGTGGCGATGGTCGCCAAGTGGGGGCTCGGCGGCTGACCGTCGGTGGTCACCAACCGCGATCTATCCACTCCTGGAGGTGGGGTGATTCGTCACCGATGGTGGTGTCGTCACCGTGGCCGGGTAGCACGAGCGTGTCAGCCGGGAGCGCTGCGAACAGGCGGTCCTGGATCGAACCGATGATCGTCTCGAAGTCGCCGCCCTCGAAGGAGGTGTTGCCCGGCCCGCCGGGGAACAACGTGTCGCCGCTGAACAGGATCGGCTTTCCCTCCAGTCGGAAGCTGATGGAACCGGGGGTGTGACCGGGGGTCTTGATCGCCCGCAGGCGCAGGTCACCGACCTCGATCACGGTGTCGTGTTCGAGGAGCTCGTCGTAGGAATCCAACATGTCGGCATCCTCGGCTGTGACCCCCACCGAGTAGCCGGCGTCGCGCATCTGCGGGATGGCCTGGATGTGGTCCCAGTGCCCGTGGGTCTCCAGCACCCGCCGCACCCCGAGGCGCGCCGCGAGATCCAACAACAGGTCGTGTTCGTTGGCGGCGTCGATCAGCGCCGCGTCGCCGGTGTGGCGGCACCGCAGCACGAACACGTTGTTGTCGAAGTCGCCGACGACCACCTTGTGGATCTCGAAGTCCGTATCGGCGATGTGGAGGGTGTCGTCGGTTGCCATGGTCCCACTCTGCCAGAGATGGCGGCCGGGATGCCCCACAGGACCGGCTTCTACACAGGCGGTCCCGCCGCGACGGTGGCGTCGATCACCGACTGGTCGATGCCGCAGTCCTTTGCGGCCTGGATGACCGGTTCGAGCGCCTCGGGGGTGAACTGGGCGATGCCCTTGGCGATCAGCTCGTCGGTGGTGGTGCGCGACAGCAGAGTCTCCGCGGTGCACACCGCCTGCTGAGGTGTTGCTCCCTGGGCGGTCAGCGCGTCGAAGAGCAGCCCTGTGAGCGGCCCGCTGGGACGCTGCGTTCCGAACTGCGAGGGGTCGATCGCAGATGCTCCACCACCCCCGGGTGCCGTCGTGGTGGGCACGGTCGTGGTGGTCGTGGTCGTCGGCAGGTCCTCCGCGACGAACTCGAGCTCGGTGGTCTGCGCACTCGAACGGTCAGCGGAGAGGTACAGCCACGCAGCTGCGCCGGCGACCAGCAGCACCACCACCGACCACACAGCCAGCCTCGCTCCCCGGGGTCTGGCTGCGAGCACAACCGACGCCTTCGGTGCGTACTCTCCGACATCGAGCAGACCCTTGGCGTCGGCCCACTTCAAGATGGGTGGCATCGCCACCAGCGCAGCCAGCAGGGCCACTGCCACGTTCAGGGTGACGATCACCCCGAAGTCGCGCAGCAACGGCATGGCCGATCCGATGAGCACCGCGAACCCGCCGATCGTGGTGAGCGCCGAGGTGAAGAACGCCCTGCCGGTGCGCCGTGCCGCCTGCGCGGAAGCCTCTTCGGGTTCGAGGCCACGCTGTCGCTCCTCGAGGAAACGCGCCATGATCAGCACCGAGAACTCCGTGCAGGTCGCGATCACCAGCGGGCCCGACACGGTGGTCAGCGGGGACAGCGTGATGCCTGTCGCCCCCACGATCGCGGTGGACACGCCCACCGCCAAGCCGATCGGGATCATCGTCAGCACCGCCCGGGCCGGGCTGCGGTAGCGCACCAGCAGCCACAGTGCGACCAGCGCGAGGCCCAGGTAGGTGAGCACGGCGCGGTTGGCCGAGAGGTTCTCGAGCAGGCCGATCCCCACCATCGCGAGGCCCGACGGTATCGCTCTCATCGGCGGTTGGTCCTCGGGTAGGCCCTTCAACAGCACCGAGTCCGACGGGAGATCGAGATCCGAGATCCTCTGGTTCAGGTCCTCCTCCAAGCGGTGCACCAGCACCGCCCGCTGGTCGAGGCTCGCCGGGGCGAGGCGCAGGTTCACCTGCGTGGCGGTGTGGTCCGGGCTCAACAGCAGCTTCTCGATGTCGGGTGGCATCACCTGTGTCGCAGCGACCAGGTCCGCGCTGGTGGGCGGCAGATCGGTGGCACCGGGAACGTCGATGATCTTGGCGATGGTGTTCTCGACGCTGGATGAGGCGACGACGTCGTCGGTCGCCTCCGCGTCCTCGGTGAACTCGAAGATCACGTCGGTCACCGGTTGGGCGAGCACGTTGTTGGCGCGCACCAGCACACCGAGGTTCGAGGAGAACCCGGTGGTGTCCTCGAGCGTGTCTACATCCGCGACGGTCTGGCTCGACTGGTCGATCCAACGCACCGGATCGGACTCGATGCGGATCGAGCTCTCGAAGGCGACCCCGACCACGAACAGAGCAACCGATGCGATCAGCAAGGGGATCGCGGACACCGCTGGCAACCCGCCCAACCACACCACGATGCGTTCGGCGATCGATGCGCCACGTTCGGTGCTGCGCCGGCGCCATTCCCGGATGCCGAGGATCGCGGTCGGCAACACGATGCCCACGATCACCAGCACCACCACCCCGATCGCGAGCATCACCCCGAAGTCGCGGATCATCGGCACCTGGGAGATCAACAGCGCGAGGAACGCGAGCACCCCCGAGATGGTCGCCGCGATCAGCGCCGGGGAGAGGTTGGCGAGCGTCTCGGACATCGGATGGGTCTCCTTGTCGAGCACCACCTCCTCCTCGACGCGGTTCTGGATCTGGATCGCGAAGTCGATGCCCAACCCGATGAGGATCGGCAGACCGGCGATGGTGACCAGCGACAGGTCCACGTCGATCAGGCCGAGGATCGAGAAGGTCCACAGCACCCCCACGAGCACGCTCGCCAGCGGCAGCAGGCGCCAGCGAACCCGGAACAACAGCAACAGGATCACCGTCATGACCGCCACCGCGGCGGCACCGAGGGTGAGCATCCCGCCCTGCAGGTAGTCGTTGATGTCCTTGAGGAACACCGGCGAACCGGTGGTGATCAACTCGAAGCCGTCGAAGCTCGCGTCCTCGGTGACATCCAGGATCGCCTCGGTGCCCGCCGAGAGCTCGTCGAGGCTTGCGTTGCCCTCGATGATGACCCCGCCGACCGCTGTGGTGAGGTTCGGGAAGGTGGACTGCAGCGAGCCGCGGACGTTGCGGTCATCGGGATCGGGTGGTTGCACACCTCCCTCGCCGGCCTCGAAGCCGGTGTTGTCGAACAACAGGAAATCGATCCAGTCCGGGTTCGACATCTCCTGGGTCTCGACGCCGTTGAGGCGGGTGAGGGTGGTGGAGATGTCCGCTTGGCGCAGCTCACGGCTGTCGGGGTCAGGGTCGCGTTCGGCCGCGGAGAGCAGAGCGTCGGTGCCCACGCCCTCGGTGACGATCGACTCGGAGTACTGGAGCGCGGTGAGTGGGCCGAGCACCGCGTAGACCTCGGGGATCTCGCGCAGGCGCTTCTCGAGGGCGCGCAGGCGGTCGAGGTTCTCGCCTCTGAACAGGTCTGTTATGTCGTGGCCGTTCTCGGCGCGGAACAACAGGATCGCGGCCTCGCCACCGAAGTCACGCTGGTAGTTCTCGTTGTCGATCGCGATCTGGGAGTCCGGGTTGAGGTAGCTGTCCTGACCGGTCGCGAACTCGACACGGGTGAGCCCGATCCCCAGCGCCACGGTGATGACCAGCATCGAGGCGAGCACCGCCCACCAGTACTTGCCGAGTTGCACCCCTGCTGCACGCCAGAACCGCTCCATTCGGTCTCACTATCCCAGATCGAAGGATGTGAAACATGTCTCGGCAGATGACGCTGAGGTGAGCTGTCGGCAGGGGCTGCGAGCCGAGCGGTTCATTCGGCGAGCGAGCCGGGAACCTCGAAGCCCAGCGAGAGCGCAACCGGGATCTGCGAGGGGTCGAACGTGGCGAAGGTGACCGGTGCGGGCAAGCGATCGGCTGCGGCCAGGTGGATAGCGTCCACGCTGCGCAGCGGTTGGGTACGGCCCAACTCAGCGGCGCGTTCCAGACAGAGCCGGTCAACCGGTACGACGTGCATCCGCTCCCAGTCGTCGCGCACGGCCAGCCGCAATGCGTCGGTTCGCTGCGCGTCATCGCCGAGGCGATCCACGAGCATGAGCGCCTCGGCGAGTGCGAGAGCGCTAGCGCACCAGTCCCGGTCATCGTCCATCGCCTCGAGCACCACCTGCCGGGCAGGACCTTCGAGGAAGCGGGCGAGCAGCGCCGACGTGTCGAGAGCGATCGTCATCTTCCGCGCACCTCCCGGAGCAACCGGTCGATGCGGGCTCCGGCCCACATCGGCATCGAGAACGCCGGTGCCGGTCGATCGTCGCGGCGCGCCGTGACGAGGAGCCCTCTCGCCGCGAGGTCAGCGATCGACTGTCGGCCGTCGGTGGGATCAACCGGACCGAGCTGTGCGACCGGCCGGCCGTCGACGGTGACGATGATGCGTTCGCCCGTCCCGGCGCGGCGGGTCGTCGCGGCGAGCTCGGCTCTGAGCCGGCGGATACCGATCTCCTCCATGGGTGACCACTCTAGCGTTGGTGTACATGCGCGTACACATGCCCTTGTGCATCAATCGGGTCGGCTGTGCTGGGATGTCCACGAGGTCCGGAGCTCCTCGAGACCAGATCTCACTGCCAGCCCATCGAACCTCCCAGGGGGAAGACGCATGAACTTCGCATTCAGCGAGGAACAGGAAGAGCTCCGCAAGGTCGTACGTGACTTCCTCGACAACAAGTCCGACGAGGCGACCGTGCGCGAGCTGATGGACACCACCGACGGCTACGACCCGGCCGTATGGACCCAGATGGCCGAGCAGATGGGCCTGCAGGGCCTGGTGCTGCCAGAGGAGTACGGAGGTTCGGGCTACTCGTTCGTCGAGTTGATCGTTGTGCTCGAGGAGATGGGTCGCAGGTTGTTGTGCGCCCCGTACTTCTCAACCGTCGTGCTCGCTGGACAGACCCTCGTGCACTGCGGTGACGACGATGCACGCAAGGCCCACCTGCCCGGGATCGCGTCCGGTGAGATCATCGCCACGCTCGCGTACACCGAACCCAACGGCCGCTGGGACGAATCAGCGGTGACGATGCAGGCCAGCGCCGGATCGGACGGGGGCTTCGAGCTGAACGGCGAGAAGCTCTATGTGCTCGACGGTCACATCGCCGATCTGATAATCACCGCGGCACGTACCGACAAGGGAGTGAGCCTGTTCGCGGTCGACGGAGATGCTCCGGGTCTCACCCGCACGGCGCTGTCGACCATGGACCAGACCCGCAAGCAGGCCCGCCTCACCTACGACGGTGTATCGGGCGCCCTGATCGGTATCGAGGGCGCCGGGTGGGACGTCCTGTCGCGGGTGCTCGACCTCGCCGCGGTTGCGCTCGCGGCCGAACAGGTGGGTGGCGCCCAGGAGGTTCTCGAATCCGCAGTGCAGTACGCGAAGGACCGCGTCCAGTTCGGACGTCCGATCGGTTCGTTCCAGGCGATCAAGCACAAGTGCGCCGACATGCTCCTCGAGGTCGAATCAGCCAAGTCGGCCGCCTACTACGCCGGCTGGTGCGCATCGGAGCTCAACGACGAGCTCCCGTCGGTCGCGAGCCTCGCCAAGGCGTACTGCTCGGAGGCCTACTTCCACGCGGCGGCCGAGA
>CAYVYG010000217.1:5566-6227 GCA_964454385.1 uncultured Microthrixaceae bacterium | reverse complement strand
AAGCCTCCGTGGGTCGCGAGCATCGGGTTCCCCTGCTGGTCGAGCAGCTGGCTCACCCTCACCGCCAGCTCGCCGTCCATGTCGATGTCCAACCCGGCGAGGGGATCGGCCGTGTTCGGGTTGCGGATGACCAGCCCTCCCGGTCCGCCACTGCTGGGAAGATCCAACTCGGCGCCCTCGAGAGCTTCGGCCGATTCCTCGGCGATCGCGACCCCCAATCCGCCGACCTCGTAGACCAGGTGACCCTCGACGACCTCCTCGGCGGTGGCGAACGAGAGGTCATAGACGTACTCGCGACCGCGGGTGCCTGTGATCTCGACCCGAAGGAGGAGCTCCGCCGCTTCGTCCTCGGCGTCGCGGATGTCGAGCACCGACGCGAGCGCGGCGTCGGTGACCATGAGCGGGCCGCCGGTTGGCGAGGCTTGTTGTTCGGGCGTGTCGACGCTCATGGGCCAGCTTTCCGTCATCGGCCTGTGGTCCCGGATGAGACCGTGGTCCCGGATGAGACCGTGGTCCCGGATGGGCGAGTCGGCGGATCTCGCTCAACCGGGTATTTCCAACACAGTAGTCGTGGAAATCGGATCCTCCATCACGCCCCGAGAGGTCACCACCGTGAAGTTCGTCATAGCGGGCGAGCTCTCCCTCGTCACGCCTTCGTCCG
>CAYVYG010000217.1:0-5466 GCA_964454385.1 uncultured Microthrixaceae bacterium | reverse complement strand
GTCACACCTCTGTCCGGTCACACCTCTGTCCGGTCACACCTCTGTCCGGTCACACCTCTGTCCGGTCACACGTCGAGCCCGCGTGACTCGATCTCGTCCGCGATCGCCAGCCAGGTCTCCTCGGCCTCGGTCAGATCCGCTTCGGCAGATGCGAGAGACGATCCCAGCTCCGCCAGCTCGCCGTGGTCCGTGGTCGCCCCCATCGCCTCGGACAGCTCCCGGCAACGGGTTCGCGCTGCCTCGGTCCATCGCTCGGCGCTTCGCAGCCGGTGCCGCAACGTCGAGGGGCTCGAAACCCGGGGCTCCCCGCGGGCATCACCAGGCGGCGGTGCCGCAGGCGGAGACGCGTCAGCACTGGGATCACCGCGATCACCGGTGCCACTCGCTCCGCCGGAGACACCAGTGATGCTGTGGGCCTTGCCGGCAGCACGCTCCGCGCGGCGTTCACGTTCGTAGGCGTCGTACCCGCCGGGGCGACGCTGCACCCTGCGGTCACCGATCACCACCACATCGCTGATGACCCGCTCGAGGAACGCCCGGTCGTGGCTGACGACCACCACCGCGCCGGGGAAACCCTCGAGGTGGTCCTCGAGCTGTCGCAGGGTCTCGGTGTCGAGGTCGTTGGTGGGCTCGTCGAACAACAGGACGTTCGGTGCCTCGGCGAGGGTCACGAGCAACTGGAGACGCCGGCGCTCGCCGCCCGAGAGGGTCCGGACCTCTGCCCACTGGGCATCGGAGTCGAACCAGTAGGCCTCCATCAGAGCCTTGTGGGTGAAGTCCGGTTCTACACCGGGTCCGGCCACCACCTCGCGCACGCGCATGGCATCGTCGAGTTGCCGCCCGTGCTGGTCATATACGGCCACCTTCACCGTTGACCCGCGCTCCACCCTGCCCCACCGGGGTGTGATGCGACCAGCGAGGATCTCGAGCAGTGTCGACTTGCCCGAACCGTTGGGGCCTACGACACCGAGCCGTTCACGCGGATCGAGGCTCAGCTCCACGTGCTCGAACAGAACCCGCTCGCCGAACGCGTGGCCGACGTCGTGCAACTCGATCACCCGGTCACCGAGGCGTGGCGTGATCTCGTGCAGCGGCAGATCCCCGGCCCGGATGTCGGTTTCCCGGCGGTGGTCCACCACACGGGCAGCAGCCTCGATGCGCGCTCTGGGCTTGGAGGTGCGCGCCGGGGCTCCCCGGCGCAGCCAGGCGAGCTCGCGGCGCGCCAGGTTCGCCCGTCGTGCCTCGGCGGCCGACACAGCAGCGGCCCGCTGCGAACGGCTTTCCAGATAGGACGCGTAGCCGCCGTCGTGGACGTGCGCCCTGCCCCGGTCGAGCTCGAGGATCCTGTTGCAGACCTCGTCGAGGAAGTGGCGGTCGTGGGTGACCATCAACAGCGCGCCGTTGTGCGCGGCGAGTCGTTCCGACAGCCACTCGATCGCGTCGATGTCGAGGTGGTTGGTCGGTTCGTCGAGTACCAGGACCCTGGCGCCCGACACCAGCGTCCGCGCCAAGGCCGCCCGCTTGAGTTGACCACCGGACAGCTCGGTCGTGGGCGTCCCGAGCTCGGCACCGAGTCCCAGGCGGTCAGCGACCGCCTCGGTCTCCCAGTGGTCGGATCCCAGGCCGACGTGCAACGCCTCGCGCAGGGTGTCCCCCTCGAGGCGCGGGTCCTGGTCGAGCACCGCGACGTCCACCTGACGCCCCCGGCGGACCCGTCCCGATTCGGGTTCAACCGCTCCGGTGAGCACGCCGAGCAGCGTCGACTTGCCGGTGCCGTTGATGCCGACGACCGCGAGACGGTCACCGTCGGTGACGGTGAGGTCCAGATCCTCGAACAGCATCCGTCCGGGACGGCTCGCCGACAAACCCTGCGCGTCTATGAGGATCATCGCCGTGGCCCGGTCATGGCGCCATGATGCTCACCCCGGTGCCGGCACCACCAGACCGCTGCGTCCGCGGGCGTCGTGCACGCCTCCGACCCGCTGGGTCAGCCATTGGTCCAACAGCGGCTTCGCGGCCGGCTCACCGAAGGCGAGATGACCCATCAGACCCATCGAGACGGGCGAGGAGTGAAGCGGCCAGACCTCCTCGAACCCACGGCCGTCCGGACCGAGCGAATCGATGTGACCGGATGCGACGATGCCGGTGCGCTGCGTGCCGATGCGTGGGAGACCCAGCATCCGCACGAGGCGGTCCGAGGAGAACTCGGGAACGATCCTGTCCCCCACGCCGACCTGAGCGATCACCGGCCTACCGGACCGGCGGAGATCGTCCAACAGGTGCGTCGGGTCGGCACGGTCCAACAACATAGAAGCCGCTCCGAGAAGCGCTGCTGCGTCGCCGGCGGATGCCGACGCCGGGATGATCGAGGAGAAGAGCGGCCACAACCATGAATGCGCGAGGGTGTCGACGATGCCCGCTCCCGGTACCTGGAGGAACGCGGCGTCGAGTCGCGGGATCAGAGCGAACTCACCCGCGCCGAGCACGCCACCCATCGAGGTCCCCTCGTAGAGCAACAGGTCGGTGTCGAGGTCAGCGGTGCCGTCGCCGGGTTCGTCGAACGGCCTCCAGGGTGCGAGGTCCACATCGGAGAGGTGATCGACGATCGCCTCGGTCAACGACACGTGGTCGATGATCCCCTGCAGGGGCATGCCTGCAAGCCGACCCAGATCGCCCGGGTTCATCAGATCAAGCAGGTATCCGCCCTGACCGGCCTGGCGGGATCCGTGGTTGGGCACGTCGATGCCGATGGTGGCAACTCCGTGCGCGGCGTTCTGCGATGCCACCACCAGCATCGATTCCTTGTTGATCGTGAGCCCGTGGCCGTAGATCGCGACCGGCGCAGGAGCGTCGTCGGCGCGCTCTGGAACGGCCAGCACGAAGCGAACCCACTCGTGGCCCGTCGGCGAGTCCGGGTGCACGACCCCGTCGGAGTCACGGAAGTCGGTGGTGCGCACCTCGCCGGTGATCGTCGCGGCCCCGTGGTCGAACAACAGTGGCGGGTTGGACCGGAGGTGGCGCACCGGGTGGTCCTCGGCGCGCGCAGCGGCGGCCATCGAGTGCATCGCGGCGGTCACCGACCCGCGCGAGCCCACGCTGAACCGGGTCACCGACTGGAACGAGCTCCGGGGCCCGACCGACGCGGATTCGAAGCGCTCGAGGATCCCGGCCACCGTGGGGTCCGGATCGGTGAGTGCCGCGGGTGGACGCGGGTCTCCCACGAGCCCGGAGAGACCGCGCACCCCCGCCACGTAGGTGTGGCCGTACTCCCAGGTCGTGACCGGCCACGCCATCACGATCGTCGCCGGCGCACCGCGAAATGCTGCGTCGTTCCAGACCTCCGCACGGATCTGCTGGCGCTGCCCGGTCGACTCGTCGAGCACCACGAACACGTCACCGCCGTCCGCGGGCAGCGACTCGGGGCGCACAGGGCGATCGAGCTCGAATATCACCGGTGACAGTGCGGAGAACCCGTCGGCGCCGTCGAACGCGTCGGAGGGGTGCGCGCCGGGACCGAGAGCCTCGACCGCATCATCGGCGATGAGCTCTGCAGGCATCACCACCCGTTTGCCCGTGCTCGAGGACGCGTCGTCGACGGTGAACTCGTCGCTGGGATAGGGCAGAGCGCAGGAGCGCACCGCCAGGGCCGCACACGGCCTACCGGCAGCCTCCGCGTCGTCGTGCGCGGTGCCCGGCAGTGTGTTCGCCAGCTGCGCGCACCCCGATGTGATCAGGACGGTTGCGCCAAGAGCGGCAACACCGACGTGCAGGCGCCGGGTCGCGGCGGACCCGGCTCGCTCAGCCGGCAACCCGTGGGGTCGCGCGTAGCGGGCCTCCCGACGTCGCGGCCCGTCTCCACGGCGTTCGTGCATGTCTGTCTCCCCAGGTCAGGATCGCCCCCGATGCGATCAATGATCGCGCGGTCGGCGCGACCGGATGCAATCGGTGCGACCGGACCCCGGCGATCAGACAGTCGGGGGCGGAGGTGGAGGTGGAGGAGCCGCGGGGGTGGCGTGCTCGTCCTGCGAGGCGGGCTCCGTCGGCTGTGCAGCCTGGGCCTCGGGCGACGCGGGCGGGGACGGTGCCTCGGGCGACGCGGGCGGCGGCGGTGCCTCGGGCGGTGCGGGCGGGGGAGGCGCCGCGGCAGCACCCGGGGGCGGGGGCGGAGCCGCAGCGGCTGGAGGCGGCGGTGCCGGCGGAGCAGCCGGCGGAGCACCGGTGGTCGTGCCCGGCGCCGGCGGTGGGCTCGATCCCATCTGCAGGTTCAGCGTCGTCTGGGACTCGATGCTCTGGATGCCCTCCACGCAGCGCTCGCGTTGGGCATCCGCGTCGGGAGCCGGGCGTCCCGTGGCCTCGAGGTACGCGAGCACACCGAGGTCCCGCAGCATCGGCTCCGCCTGTTTCGGGTTCGCTCCCCCCGCCATCGTGGTCTCGGCCGAGTTGAGAGCCGAGTCCGCCTTGGCCGCCAGGTCGGTCGCCGCTGCCTTTGCCTTGTCCAGGAAACCCATCGTCGCTCCAGTGGTCGTATCTCGGGTCGGTTGACCGGCCAACCGGTCGCCGCTGTGGGCTATCCGGCTGCGCTGCTACACGCTACCGGCTCCCGCGCTGGTACGTGCGCTGCGCAAGATCGATCGATCCCGAGGGACACCCACGGGCACCGGCGTGGAACACCGCTCCTCGGCGCCGGTAGATTCCCGGCGGTGAACGACAACCAGACCAACAGCGCAGTGACACTCGAGCACCGTGAGGGCGTCGCGCTCGTGACCATCGACGACGGGAAGGTCAACGCGCTCTCCCATGTCGTGTTGGACCACCTCGACGCCGCCCTCGACGATGCGAAGGACTCCTCGGCGCTCGTGATCGCGGGCCGACCCGGGAAGTTCAGCGCGGGCTTCGACCTGTCGGTGGTGCAGTCGGGAGGCGACGCCGTTTCCGAGTTGATGGAAAAGGGCGCGCGGGTCGCCCTTCGCCTCCACGAGTGGTCCCGTCCGCGCGTCCTGGCCGTCACGGGCCACGCGCTCGCTATGGGAGCGGTGCTGCTCGGATGCGCGGACGTGCGCATCGGCGCGATGGGCGACTTCAAGATCGGCTTCAACGAGGTCGCCATCGGACTTCCGATGCCGGAGTTCGCGACCGAGTTGCACCGCGGGCGCCTGAGCCAACGGCACTTCCACGAAGCGGTCGCCCTGGCGCGGATCTACGGACCGGCCGAAGCCGTCGAGGCGGGCTTCCTCGACCGCCTGGCCGACTCCGAGGAGGTCATCGAGGAATCGGTGGCCACCGCTGCCGAGCTCGCCTCCCGGTTGGACCCGACCGCCCTGGCGATCACGAGGGCCACCCTCGACCGGGACCTGACCGCGAGGCTCCGAGGCCTCACCGGGGGCTGGGGCGCGACCGGCTGAACGCGCCCCGAAAGCCGCCCGGACCCGTCGCTCAGTAGTCGAGCTCGTCGCGGGGAGTCGCCTC
>CAYVYG010000216.1:0-6246 GCA_964454385.1 uncultured Microthrixaceae bacterium | reverse complement strand
CATCCCCGACGCGCGCATGCCACGCGACCTCGACGGCATGACCGCTCCCGAGGGCATGGTGCGGTTCATCGGCGCGGGTATCGACAGGAGCCGCAACATCCTGCGGATGCGCTCCTCGCTCGATCGGGTTCTCGACGGACTGGCCGGACGGTACGTGGTGATCATCAACGGGCCGCAGATACCGGGTCCAGTGCCGACTTCGCAGATGCTCTCGTTGGCCGACACGACCCTCATGGTGGTGACCGAGGGCCGCACCCGTCTCACCGATGCACGCCTGGCCGGTGATGCCCTGCGATCCTTCGCCTCCGGTCCCTCGGGGGTCGTGGTACTGCGCGGCTGACTTGACCGAGGACGTGGACCCGAGCGAGGAGCAGGCTGACCCTGTTGTCCCCGGCGGTCCTGCTGCGCCCGGTGGGCCTGTCGTCCCCGGCAGTCCGGACGCCTCGGCTGATCCCGGGGCCGGCGCCCCCGGGCTCGGCACGACCGCTACCCGGGGCTACCTGTGGGCGAACCTCGGCCTGTTGAGCCGTTTCGGGGTCGCGCTCGTGCTCGCGTCGGTCCTGGCGCGAGCACTCGATCCCGTCGAGTACTCGGTGATGGTGGCGCTGACAGTGGTCATGCTCTATGCCGACACGGCACTCGACCTCGGGATGGGTGCCGCCCTGATCTACGAACAGGAGGAGGGCCGCAGTCGTCGTGTGGACATCGCCAACACCGCGAACATCGCCTTCGCCTTCCTCCTCGGTGCGCTAGCGGTCGCGTTGGCTCCGGTGCTCGCCGCGGTGTTCAACCTCGGGGGGTACGTGGAGGTGTTCATGGTGATGGGCCCGTTGATCGTGATCACCGGGTTCAACACGGTGCCGTGGGCCCTGTTCACCCGTGACCTCGATTTCCGGCCCCGTGCCTACACCGAGCTGGCGCGCGATGGTTCACGCCTGGTGCTCACGATCCTGTTGGTGATCTGGATCGACATGGGCATCTGGGGTGTGGTGTGGGGTTTCGTGGTCTCGCGCCTGGTGTGGACCTCGGGAACCTGGTTGCTGACCCGCTTCCGCCTGGTGCCGGCGTGGGATGCATCGGTTGTGAGGGAGCTGTTCGCCTACGCCTGGCGCATGGCCGGGAACCGCTTCCTCGGGTTGCTCGCACTCAACGGCGACTACTTCGTGGTGGGCAACCGCACGACGTCACTCGACCTGTACTACCAGGCGTTCCGCCTGCCCGAGATCGTCATGGGAGGGCAGCTCAACGCGATGTCGGCGGTGCTGTTCCCCATGTACAGCCGGATCCGTACCAAGGGCACCGACGCGCTACGCGACGCCATGTACCAGGCGCTCGCCATCGTGGGCCTGTTCTCGATCCCGGTGGGGATCGGTCTGGCACTGGTGGCGAGGGACGCGATCACGGTGATGTTCGCGACCGGCGACACGGCTGCGGTACCCACGATGGAGATCATCTCGATAACCGGATGCGTGACCGGGCTCGGGTTCGCGACCGGTGACCTGCTCTACGCGATCAACCGCCCCGGGCTGTTGATGAGGATCAACCTGGTGATGGTGCCCACCATGTTGATCGTCATGTGGTTCGTCGCCCCTCATGGCATCGCCTGGGTCGCAGCCTCCCACCTCGGTACCCAGTTGGTCTTCGTCGGGATCAGACAGGTCTTCGTCAACCGCCTGATCGATGCGTCGATGTGGCGGGTTCTCGCCTCCACGTGGCCCGGTGTCGCGGTGAGCGTCGGGGTCGTAGCGTTCGCGCTCCCGGTCCGACTCTCCACCACCGCGGGATTCGCGTCCGGGCTCATGATCACGGCGGCGGGAACCGTGGGAGCACTCCTGGCGATGGCCCTCTCACGACGTTCGCGAGCCGTCCTGCGCGAGGTCCTCGCGAAGCTCAGAGGTGGGTGAACCCACCCTGTTTGCCAGCTCCCGCGCCCTCGGAGCCAGCGAGTGCCACCGGTTCATCGCCCACGCGGCCGGTCGCCCGAGGGGACCGAACCCGGTACGCATCCTGAGAACCTCGCGCCGTGAGGTGGACCAATCCCTCTTGTAGGCCTCGTCGCCGCGCAACAGGTCGAACTCCTCCATGCCGTTCTCCGCTGCCCAGCGCAGGACCTCTGCTTTGAGCACCGACCCGCTACCCCGGAACTCGCGATCGGTCAGCCGACCCGCCTGGTAGAACGCACATTGCCTTCCAGCGAGTAGCTCGATCTCCGAGGCGATGACGGTCGTTCCGTCGGTCAACTCGTGGATGACGGCGCCGCCGCACCGCAGTCCGGCGGTGAGCGCGCTGACCAGGGTGGACCGGTTGTCGCGATCCGGCGGCGGACCCAGTGAGGAGCGGTCGGCCCAACGGTGGTCATGCAGACCGAGCAGCGTGCGCAGTGCGCGTTCGGCCTCGGATGGTGCGGCCATGTGGGTTGCGAAGCCGGCGCGGGCGAGACGCTTGGAGCTGCGCTTGATGGTGTTGCGGAGCCTCCCCGGGAGATCGGCGACGGGATCCTCCGTGGCGAGGGGGAGGTACGGCGCAGCGGTGCGGCTGAGGATGGGAGCCGCCAGCAGGTGGGGGAGCTCGCAGGTGGCCGACAACCCGTCGAGGTCGACGATCCAGTTGCCCGCTCGCAACCATCGGGCAACCGCAGCGAGGACCTCGACGCGGTGCTGCGGTTCGCTGAGCACGTCGAGGTGGTCCGGCTCGATAACCCCCTGGCCGGCCATCCGCACCCTGCGCACGCCAGTGAGCCGTGTTGCGAGACCTGTCCCGCGCGGGATCGCGCCCACCAGGTCCAACTCGAACGCGACACCGCCAACCAGGGCCCCGGTCGGGTCGTGGCAGGTGAGAATCACAGGCTGTCCCCCGACAGCGTTGTCGACGAACCACGACTTCATGAACGGGGAGGCCACCGCGGCCCGGTCGACCAACCGGTCCCAGGCACCGGCAAGGTCGCCCAGGGAGCTTCTCTGTGACACCTTCATGGCAAATGTAAGTCCCATCACAGGATGTGCACCGGGCGGTCCGGGCAGCCAGTGTTGAACAGCGCGTCGCTCCGGACAAGTCTGCTTTGTCGGGCAGCACTGCGGACGGCCCTGCGATGCAGCCCTGCGAGCGGGCCATGCGACGCCGATGCAACGGTCACGCAACCGTCATGGAAGGGTGACCCACAAGCCTGCCCGGGAACATCTGCTCCCGGGCAGGAGTCAGGAGCCCCTTGACTGTGGCGGGTGGCACACGGTTACATTGCTGTTGCGGCCTGGCTGGGTCGCTTCAACGGATCAGGGGCGCGATGTTGAAGATCACCGAGGCTGATGGTCTCCTGGGCGGAGGTCGTCATGGGGACAGTCTGGTAATCGATCTGACAGAGGACAGGCGGGCGGGGCCCGAGGTGGAACGCGCCGCGGGTCCGTTGCTCGCGCCGCCGCGACAACGCATCTCGAGGCGCGAACGTCGCGCTGTCGGCCGGTTCGTCCGTCACAAGGATCACGTGCTCGATGCAGCCTCGGTTGGCCTTCCCATCCTGTTGTCGAGCTTCGTCGTGTCCGACAACCAGGTGTCAAAGGGCGTGGTCGCGCTGTTCGTCGTGGTCGTCACCCTGCTGTTGTGGCCGACCCACCGGCGGGGCCGCCACGTGATCGCGCCCAGCGAAGGTCTGTTGTCACTGGCAGCGAGGGTTTCGATCGCGCCGGTGATCACCTGGGCGATCCTCGCGGTCGTGAGGTTCCACGACGGTCTCGGCGGAACGAGGATGCTCGACGTCGTGGCGCTCATCCAGATCATCGTGTTCACGTTCCCCCTGGTGCTCCTCGGGCGCGTGATCAGCTACAAGCTCTGGACCCGGGCGAGAGAGAAGGGCTACGACCTCGAGGACACCCTCATCGTCGGATCCGGTCCTACGGGTGTCGAGGTCGCAGAGGCCCTCGACGACAATCCTCGCGTCGGTCTGGTGCCGTGCGGCTTCGTGGACCGGTTCTGCGCGGAGACCGGTGACCTGCCCTGGGTCGGCAGGCACGACGACCTTCCCGCGATCCTCGTTGCCACGGGAGTGCGCAACGTGGTGATCGCATTCGGCGGTGCGCCGGAGACCGAGCTCGTGGGGATCGTGCGTCGTTGCCGCGATCTGGATGTGCAGTTCTACGTGGTTCCCAGGCTCTTCGAGCTGGGCATCTCGGCGGGTGACCTCGGCCACGAGGTGGACGGGCTCCCGTTGGCGAGGGTGACCACCAGCGACCAACGCGCCCTGCGTGCGAAGCGGATCTTCGACGTGGTGGTCGCCGGGCTTCTGATGCTGCTGACGGCACCGGTCCTGTTGGCGTGCGCGATCGCGGTCAAGGTGTCCTCTCCGGGGCCGGTGTTGTTCCGCCAGGTCCGGGTCGGTCTGGGTGGCCGCCCGTTCGAGATACTCAAGTTCCGCACGATGACCGTGAACGACGACTCGTCGACGCAGTGGTCGGTCGATTCGGATGACCGGGTCACCGCGGTGGGCCGGATCCTGCGGCCGTCACACCTCGACGAGCTGCCCCAGTTGATCAACGTGCTGCGCGGTGAGATGTCCCTGATCGGTCCCAGGCCGGAACGCCCGCACTTCGTCGAGCAGTTCTCCGCCGAGGTCGACGGCTACGAGTACCGCCACCGTGTGCCGGTGGGCATCACGGGTTGGGCGCAGGTGAACGGTTACTGGGGTGACTCGAGCATCGAGCGTCGGGTGCGCCTCGACAACCGCTACATCGAGAACTGGTCGATCTGGCGGGACCTCGTGATCGCCCTGCGCACGATCCCGACCCTGCTGGGCCGCCGCCGCTGAGCACGCCCGTCACGCTGCCGAGAGCACATCGCGCCTCTGGAGGTGACCGGGTGGTGTGGTACGAACCCTCACCGTGAAGATCGTCGCCGTCACCCCGCGGTTCCCCCATCCGATCGAGCGCGGTGACAAGCTGCGCGCGCAGCACCAGCTGCGGGAGTTGGCCAAGCACCACGAGGTGGTGCTGATCGCGCTCTCAGAAGGAGAGGTTCCAAGGTCATCGCGGCAGGTGATCGACGACATGGGGATCAGGAGCCATGTGGTCGAGCGGTCCCGTCTCTCGACGGCACGCTCGGTTGTCACCTCCGCTTTCAAGGGCCACTCTGCCGAGGTGGGCTACTTCTCCGCACCTGGGACCCGGCGCGAGGTCCGCCGGCTGATCGAACTGGAGCAACCTGAGCGCCTCTACTGCCAGCTGGTCCGCTCGGCCTGGGCGGTCGAGGGAATCGAGGTGCCGGCGACGATCGACTACCAGGACGCCTTCGCTGCCGCGATGCGGCGGCGTGCAGCTCAGCGCGCAGCGCCGCTGCGCAAGGTCATGGAGCTCGAGGCCGACCGCATCGGAGCCGCGGAGGCAGCCGCGTTCAGCACCTTCGACCGTAGGCTGGTGATCTCCGAGGCCGACCGCGACCTGCTCGAGGTCGCCGACCCGTCCTCGGTCGAGGTGCTCGCCAACGGGGTGGACACCTCCTGGTTCGCGAGACGCGATCCGGATGCGGTGACCGACGTCGACGTCGCCTTCGTGGGCAACATGGGCTATCCGCCGAACGTCCGCGCTGCCCGGATGCTCGTCGAGGAGATCATGCCCCGCGTCTGGAAACGCCGACCGTCGGCAGGGGTCCTCCTCGCGGGTGCGCGTCCCGCGCGCGCCGTGCGCTCGCTCGCCGGGCCCTCGGTTGAGGTGACGGGCTGGATGGAGGACATCCGCACCGCGTACCTGAGGGCGAAGGTCATGGTCGCACCGCTGCGCATCGGTGCCGGACAGCAGAACAAGGTGCTCGAGTCGATGTCGATGGGGGTTCCCTGTGTGACCACGGCTCTGGTGAACGCCGCGATCGGGGCGCGACCCGGCGAGCAGATCCTGGTAGCGGACGACGCCGACGAGTTCGCGAGGCACATCGTCGACCTGCTCGACTCGCCCGGATCGCGACGCGAGATCTCCGATTCGGCTTGGCGCTTCGTCGACGCGAGCTACTCCTGGACCGCGGTCGGCGAACGCCTGTCGGCCATAGTTGGATCCGCGTGAGACGCCCCCCGTTCCGACCGCAGAACATGTCCGGGACAGGCACGAGAGAGGAGTAGAGATGGAGCGCAGGATCCAGCACCTGCTCCAGCGCATGTTGGGGTTCCACCGCTATCTGTACGTGTTCTCCCGGTTCAAGTCCGCGACCCTGCGTTTCGATCGGAACGAGCGCGACGTGCTGGCGCTGGTGGAGTTGATGCCCCGTGAGGGG
>CAYVYG010000215.1:0-6268 GCA_964454385.1 uncultured Microthrixaceae bacterium | reverse complement strand
GTCGGGGATGGTGAGGCGAGGTTCTGCGCCCGAGGTGTCGATCGTGGCTCCACCGACGATGTCGGCGCCTGCGAGCTCGAAGGACTGCTCGCCCGCCGACACCGTAGTGGTGCGTTGGGCGATCGCATTGGTCTGGTCGACCAGCGGGGCAACTTGTTCGTCGGAGATCGCCGGATGCACAACCGTGCGCTCCACCTGCACCTCGATGGGTGCGTTGACGTCCTCGATCGACTCGGGGAGCGAGTCGCGCACCGCTGACGCGTCGGTGCGCACGCCATCGGAACCCGGCACCAGCTCTGCGGTTCCGTCGGTCACGGTCATGGTGGGCTCGACCGGTGCCACGCGGTCATCGCCTTCGAGCGCGATGATGGTGGCATCCATCCGGGAGTCGTCGACGCCGAGCTCGACCGGAGCAGAGCGCGGCGTGAAGAACGACCCCAACCACTCGAAGGGGCGTTGCCACAGCGGAGCCGTCGTGCCCGCTCCGCTGACTGCGTCGGTGGTCGCATCCACGTCGATGCTGACCCCCAGCTCGCCGGCGGTGCCGTCGAGTCGCAGGTCACCGGTGTCGATCACGACCGGTGTGTCGGGAAGTTGATCAGCCAGATCCTCGACGACTCCCTCGAGGCGCCCTTCTCCCATCCCACCCACCGCAACACCTGCGAGCTCGGTGTTGCGCGCCACGCTGTCGCCGGTGATGGCGCGGTCGATCCCCCAGGCGGTCACCAACAGCACCAGCAGGCCCACCGGCACGGCGAGTGTCCACGCGATCCGGCGGGGCCAGCGCCGGGGGCGCCGACGGCTGTCGCGCACCACCGTTGCGCTCGGGATGTCGTTGTCGGATCCGGGATCCGGCTCCTGGACGCCCGCGGTCGGGATCCCCGATGCCGAGAGGCGTGCCTCGTCGCGGGAGGTTCTGTCGATCGTGGCGCGGTCCTGTGATGTCGCCTGATGTGTCGATCCGAAGGCTCCGATGAGCACGTGATCGTCCCGGGCATCTGCGGTATCGTCGGCACTGGCGGCGTTGTCGTGTGTGCGATAAGTTCGGTCCACGGTGTGCGCTCTTGTATAGGTAGGGGAGTGGGGGTCTGGAAAGCCGGGGTGGACCCACCGCGCTACAACGGCCTCTCGACTCGGTGCTACCACGGGTGTCGTGTCACCTCGACACAGCCCACTCAGGCTACAGGGTGGGAGGCGCGAATCTACGGAGCCCCGGGGTGATCGCTGAATCGGAGCGGCGTGGTGGCGTCTTTCAGAAGAGCCGCATCTGGGGTGCTTCGATGCCGCGCAGGGCGTCGTAGTCGATCTCCACCCAACGGATTCCGCGACTCTCGGCCAGCACCCGTGCCTGCGGTTTGACGACCTGGGCCGCGAACAGCCCGCGGACCCCTCGCAGGGAGGGGTCGCGCTCCAGGCGCTCGAGGTAGCGGGTGAGTTGCTCGACGCCATCGATCTCGCCCCGGCGCTTCACCTCCACCGCGACTGCGGTGCCCTGCGCGTCACGACAGAGCAGATCGACCGGGCCGATGTCGGTCGGGTACTCGCGGCGCACCAGCTCGAGTTCGTCGCCGAGGCTCGTCGGGTCCGCCGCGAGGAGCTCCTGCAGGTGGGCCTCCACGCCGTCCTTGACCAGGCCGGGGTCAGCGCCGAGATCGTGATCGGAGTCCGAGAGGACCTCGTGGAGGGTGATCGTGAGGGTTTCGTCGGCGGGGTTGCGGACCGTCCAGGTGCCCTCCAGTTCGCTGAGCGTGTTGGGTGCGTTCATCCAGTTCAGCGGCTTGTAGGCACCGCCGTCGGCGTGGATCGCCACGCAACCGTCGGCCTTGACCATGATGAGGCGCACCGCCTCGGGAAGGTGGGCGGCCAGCCGGCCCTGGTAGTCGACGGTGCAGCGGGCGATCACGAGTCGCATCGTCCCGCAGAGTACGACATCGCCGTGTGGCACCACGCGGTCGATCAACGCGGTACCGACTTCCTCCACGGTGATACAGACTGCTGGGGTGACCGAACAGCTCTACCTCACCGATGCCCACCAGACCGGCTGCGATGCGACCGTTGTCGAGGTCCGCCGCGCCGCCGGCGGATCGAAGAGCGACGAGGTGCGCCTGGATCGCACGGTCATGTACGCGACCGGTGGAGGACAACCCCACGACACGGGCACCATCGCCGGTCGTGCGGTGACCGCGGTGTTCCACGACCCCGAGCAACACGACGAGATCTGGCACGTTCTCTCCGAAGGGGAAGAGGCACCCGCAATCGGACAGGCCGTGCGGGTGGAGCTCGATCGCGAGCGCCGCTACTCGTTGATGCGCACCCACACCGCGATGCACATCCTGGGTGGGGTCATGTTCCGGGACCATGGGGTGGTGGTCACAGGTGGGAACATGGAGCCGCTCGGCGGACGCCTCGACTTCGAGTTCCCCGACCCTCCCGATGGTTTCCGCGAGCAACTCGAGGCCGCGATCAACGCGGAGATCACCGCCGACCGGCCGATAACGGTGTCGTTCCTGCCCCGCGAGCAGGCCCTCGCCGATGACAGCCTCATCCGCACCAAGGTGTCACTCGTGCCGGATTCGGTGAGCACGGTCCGGGTGGTCGACATCGAGGGGCTCGACCGTCAGGCCGACGGCGGCACTCACGTGTCACGCACCTGCGAGGTCGGTGGCCTTCGGGTGGCCAAGGTCCAGTCGAAGGGCCGCGGGTTCCGCAGGGTCCGCCTCGAGGTGCTCGACGCGCCGCCCGGTTGATCCGCTCTCAGGCGCCCTCGGTGGCCGGCGACGGGGAGCGTCGTGACAGGTCGTTGCACTCCTCGCAGACCGACTCCGCCACGATGCCGACTCTCATCAACCATGCGAAGATCCGGCACCCCACACAGAAACCCAACGCTGCTTCGAGGAACGCCGCTGCTGCCAGCATCCCCGTTACCACACGTGCCGCTGCAGGGGCCCCGGCGATCCACAGCACCGATGCGGTGATCGTGAACACGACGCCGATGCCCTGGGCGAAGCGCTTCGGTGGCCCAGGTGTGTTGCGGGGTGGACCGAGGCGGGGGGCGACGACCTCGACCGCTAGACGTCCGAGCGGGCTCAGGGTGGGACCGGTGAGGACCCGCGCCGCGAAGCCGTAGGTGAGTGGTATGAGCACCCAACCCCACCCGAGCACCGCGACGCCCAGGGCCATCGTGCTGGCACCGGCGGCAACGACACGGGCGGCCTTCTCGTTGACGGGGTCGGGGAAGTCGAACAGGCCGGTTCGCAGTTGGATCGCAGTCGCCATGTCATCAAGCTAGGGGATGAATCCTGACCATTCAAGTAGAGATTGTCGGGATTCCCTCATGCATGTCCATCGTTCTGTGTTGCGTACGTCGCGCTATGTGCAACGCACGCAACACAGAACACACCGGGGGGTGGAACGTTGCGGGGTTGGCGAGATGCCCCGAGGTTGGCAGTTCAGGACCGGGCGGCCTTGCGCGCCTTCAGCGCTCTCGCCCGCACGCCGGCATCGAGCTCCACCTTGCGAAGGCGAATCGCACCGGGGGTCACCTCGACGCACTCGTCGGTGGCCAGGAACTCGAGCGCACGCTCCAGCGACATGCGCGTCGCAGGGGTGAGGCGCTGGGTGTTGTCGGATCCAGCGGCACGCATGTTGGTGAGGTGCTTCTCCCGGCAGATGTTCACGTCCATGTCCTCGGCGCGTGAGTTCTCGCCCACGATCATCCCTTCGTAGACCTCCTCGGTGGGACCCACGAACAGCGTCGCCCGTTCCTGCAGGGCGACGATCGAATAAGGGGTCACCCGCCCGGAGCGGTCCGCCACCACCGACCCGCGGTCGCGGTTGCGGATCTCGCCGGCCCACGGTGCCCATCGGTCGAACACCGAGTGCATCATCCCGGTCCCACGCGTCTCGGTCAGGAACTCGGTGCGGAACCCCAACAGCCCCCGTGCGGGCACCCGTTGGTCGATGCGGACCCACCCGGTGCCGTGGTTGACCATGTTGACGAGCTGACCACGGCGGGTGGCGAGAAGCTGGCTGACCGCTCCCAGGTGGTCCTCGGGCACGTCGATCGAGACCGCCTCCATCGGTTCGTGCAGCTTGCCGTCGATCTCGCGGGTCACCACCTGGGGCTTGCCGACGGTGAGCTCGAAACCCTCGCGCCTCATCGTCTCCACCAGCACCGCCAGCTGGAGCTCGCCGCGTCCGTGGACCTCCCACGAGTCGGGTCGATCGGTGGGATGCACGCGCAGGCTCACGTTGCCGACCAGTTCGGCATCCAGGCGTCCCTTGACCAGACGCGCGGTGAGTTGGCGGCCCTCCCTCCCGGCCAGAGGCGAGGTGTTGATCCCGATGGTCATCGCGAGCGACGGCTCGTCCACGGTGATGACCGGGAGCGGACGCGGATCCTCGGGATCCGCGAGGGTCTCCCCGATCGTCACGTCGTCGAGTCCCGCCACCGCGATCAGCTCGCCGGGTCCGGCCTCGTCGACCTCGACGCGTTCGTGGTTCTCGGTGACGTACAGCACCCCCAACCTGGTCCGCTCGATGCCACCGTCGCGGTTGCACCACGCGATCTCCTGGCCGCGCCGGATCGTGCCCTGGCGGATGCGGCACATCGCGAGCCGTCCGACGAACTCGTTCGCGTCGAGGTTCGTCACCCACGCCTGCAGCGGATGACCGGGGATGTGGGTGGGTGCGGGCAGGTGGTCGACCAATGCCTCGACCAGCACCGAGAGGTCTTCGCCCAGGTCGTCGACCCCTCCCGGTCGTTGCAGCGACGCCCGCCCGTCGCGTGCGGCTGCGTAGACGATCGGGAAGTCCAGCTGGTCGAGCTCCGCGTCGAGGTCCAGGAACAGCTCCTCGACCTCGGAGACCACCTCCGCGATGCGGGCGTCGGCGCGGTCGACCTTGTTGACCACCAGCACCACCGGCAGGCTGAGCTCGAGGGTCTTTCGCAGCACGAAGCGGGTCTGGGGAAGGGGTCCCTCCGATGCGTCGACGAGCAGCAGGACCCCGTCGACCATTGTGAGGGCTCGCTCGACCTCGCCGCCGAAATCGGCGTGGCCCGGGGTGTCGACGATGTTCACCTTCACCGTCGAGCCGTCGGGTAGCGTCCAGCGCAGAGCGGTGTTCTTCGCCTGGATCGTGATGCCCTTCTCGCGTTCGAGGTCGAGTGAGTCCATCACCCGGTCCGCGGTCAACCCCCGGTAACCGATCGCTCCCGACTGGGCGAGCAACGCGTCGACCAGGGTGGTCTTGCCGTGGTCGACGTGGGCGATGATCGCCACGTTGCGGATCCCCTCTACCGGGGCGTGTGGAGGCGTGTTCGTCATGGCACTGGCTCGGGTGTCAGGTGGCGGGGGGAGGTTCTCGCAAGCCTCAGCCGAGGCGCTTGCGGATCAGGTCGCGGCGGGCCCTCAGCTCCCGATAGGTCACGGGTGTGCTCTCGTCGCCGTCGACTATCCCGAAACCGGCACGGATGGCACCGCGGTCGGCCTCGAATCCTCCCATATCCACCCCTGCGTCGCGTGCCAGGCGCTCCCCGTGGGTCGTCGCCATGTGGGTCGACAGCCTCGCGACCTCGGCGACGATGTCGAGATCCGGTGCGAGCAGGGCGATCGCTCCGTCGAGGAACACCATGTTCTTCACGTACAGCATCAGCACCTTCGGCAGCCGCGCTCCCATGGCGAGCAGCGCCTTGACGATGCGCTGGATCTCCGAGAGCAGCTCCTCCTGGCTGAGGGTGCTCGGGTCGACCGGAGCACGATCGAGCCCCAGCTCTCGCATGACCTCGTCGATGTCGGTGTCGGCGGGCAGGCTCCCGAGATCGCGCATGGCCTCCATCTGGGTGCGGACATCACCCGTCGCCCCGGCGAGCATCAGGCGGAGGAACGCGCTGCGCTGCAACTCGGTGAGACGTGCGGTGATGCCGAAGTCCATCAGAGCGATGCGCCCCTCGGGTGTGATGAAGAGGTTGCCGGCGTGCAGATCTCCGTGGAAGATGCCGTGGATCAGAGCGCCTTCGGTGAAGCCGACCACACCGATGCGGATCACGTCGTGGGTGTCGATGCCGGCGTCGCGCATCGACTCGAGGTCCTCGAACGCGAAGCCCCGCAGGCGTTCCATGACCAGCACCCGTCGTGTGACCAGGTCGGGATGCGGGCGCGCGACGATGTAGCCGCGCTGTCCCAACGCGGCGAACACCTCTGCCACATCGAGCATGTTCTGGGCCTCCAGGCGGAAGTCCAGCTCCTCGCCGATCGTCTCGGTGAAC
>CAYVYG010000214.1:0-6269 GCA_964454385.1 uncultured Microthrixaceae bacterium | reverse complement strand
TGCTCGCGCTCGGGGTGGAGAAGCTCTACCACGAGGACAAGCGCAAATCCTTCGGTGCGTTCGGCGGCGCGGTGGACGTCGAGTTCGTCAAGGAGTTCATGGACGCCCTGCAGTCCTCGGCCAAGTCCAGCGGCGGCGAGTCCGCGTCCTCGGGTGCGGGTGAGAAGCGCTCGATGTTCATGGACATCTACGCCGCGGTCGCGCGGGCCCACATGGCGAGCTACGGCACCACCGAGGAGCAGTTCGCGATGGTGTCCGCGAAGAACTCCCGCCACGGACACCTCAACCCCAGGGCCCAGTTCCGCGACGAGCTCACCGTGGAGGAGGTCCTGGCCGCGCCGATGATCGCAGAGCCACTCACGCGACCCATGTGCTCACCGATCGGCGACGGTGCCGGTGCGCTCGTGCTGGTCAGCGAACGCAGGGCGGCGGAGTTGGGGATCACCGACCCGGTGCGGATCCGGGCGAGCGTGCTGCGTTCCGGCTGGGACCGCGACCCCGGCGAGGACGACGTCGCAACGACCTGTGTCAAGGAGGTGCTCGAAGAAGCCGGCGTCGGCCCCGACGACCTGAGCGTCATCGAGTGCCACGACGCCAGCGCACCCGCGGAGATCATGGCCTACGAGGCGATCGGGCTCTGCGAGAAGGGTGGCGGCGGAGAGCTGGTGCAGAGCGGGGCGACCACGATCGGCGGGCGAATCCCGGTGAACACCTCGGGTGGGCTGCTCCGCAAGGGCCATCCGGTCGGCGCCACGGGGATCGCGCAGATCATCGAGCTGACCGAGCAGATCCAGGGACGCTCCGGCGATCGTCAGGTCGACGGAGCCTCGGTGGGCCTCGCCCACAACGGCGGGGGAACGCTCGGCACCGACGTGGCCGCCATGTGCGTCACGGTCCTGTCCAACTGAGCTGTCCAACTGACGAGCCGAGCGGACGGCTAACAACACCAAGACCCGACGAGATCACAACGGGGGTTCCATGTCCTGGGAGACCAACGAGGGAGTGCTGGCCGATCTGGTGAGGGTCCGGGCCGACCGGGACCCGGACCTCGACGTGTTGACCTTCGAGCACCTGAGCCTCGACGGCGGCGCCACCCCCGATGAGATCCGCACCTACGCGGACCTCGCCGAGAACGCGAACCGTCTGGCCGCGGGACTGATCGCGAGGGGCATGGGCAAGGGCGACCGGTTCGCGCTGATGGCCCGCAACCACCCGGAGTTCGTCGAAGCGATGATCGCGGCTTCGATCTCTGCCACGGTCTGCGTGCCGATCGACCCCCGCACCAAGGGCGAGAAGCTCGCCTTCATGCTGACCAACGCCGGGTGTCGCGGCGTGGTTTGCTCCGACAGCTCGCTGCAACAGGTCGCTGTCGCCAGACAGCTGACCGACGGAGTGGAATGGGTGCTCACGATCGCCACCGGTGAACCCGACGCGGTGCCGATCGACTCCCTGCCGACAACGGATGCCAGGGGCGTCGAGCCGATCGCGGCCGTGCTGGATCATCCGGCCTCCACGGTGGACGTGCGCCTCGAGGTTCCCTCGGACCCGCTGCAGATCATCTACACATCGGGCACCACAGGTGATCCAAAGGGTGTGGTGTTCACCAACGATCGCTTCGGCGTGTTCTCCATGACCGGGATCCTCTTCGGATACACAGACAACGACCGGCCCTACACCGGTCTGTCGCTCACCCACGGCAACGCCCAGGCGGTCACGCTCGCGCCGTCATTGGCGATGGGACTCCGCGCGGTGTTCAGCCGGCGCTTCACCAAGTCGAAGCTGTGGGACGTGTGCCGGGCGCACGGCGCCACCACCTTCTCTCTGCTCGGCGGCATGGCGACCGCTGTGTACAGCGAAGCGCCGCGACCCGACGACGCGGACAACCCGGTGCGCTTCGTCGTCTCGGCGGGGATGCCCGGCGCCATCTGGGAGGACTTCGAGGCGCGCTTCGGGGTGCAGATCCTCGAGTGGTACGGCGCGGTCGAGGGCGGACTTGCGATCAAGCCGATCGGCGAGGGCCCGACTGGATCGTTCGGCAGGCCGATCCCCGGTCTGGCGATGAAGGTGCTCGACGAGAACGACGTCGAGTGCCCGCCGGGCGTGGTGGGTGAGATCTGCTCACGACCCGACGGCGGCGAAGCCGAGGTGGAGTACCACGAGAACGCGGAGGCCTCCGCTGCGAAGACCCGTGGCGGCTGGCTGCGATCGGGCGACATGGGCCACACCGACGACGAGGGGTGGCTGTTCTTCGACTACCGCAAGGGCGGGGGCATCCGCCACAACGGTGACTTCGTCAACCCCGGGTTCGTCGAGAAGGTCCTCGCCGAGCACCCCCATGTCAGCGACGTGTTCGTCTACGGGGTGGAGGCGGCTTCGGGTGCTCCCGGCGAGTCCGACGTGGTGGCTGCGATAGTGGTCACCCCGGGCACCGAGCTCGACACCGACGCCGTGTTCGCGCACTGCCGCGAGGGGCTGGAAGCGAACTTCGTGCCCAGCTGCCTGCATGTCGTGTCTGAGATCCCCAAGACTGCGAGCGAGAAGCCCCAGCAGCGGTTCCTGCTCGACGCCTTCCCGACCGACCGCGCCGCCGGCAGGGTCATCAGCGCGGGCGACCGGTGAGACACGGGGATCCCCGCGACGCCCCGAGCGAGGACCGCTACCGAGGCCGGTTCACCTGGGACCGGGTCACCTGGTCGACCCACTGCACCAACTGCATCTCGACCTGCTCGTACCGGATGTACGCGGGCGACGGCGCGATCCGCTGGGAGGAGCAGTCGGGCGTGTATCCCGCCGGGGAGGCGGGCGTGCCCGATCCCAACCCGATGGGCTGCCAGAAGGGCGCCGCCTGGCACCGCCAGCTCACCGCCGAGGACCGGCTCACCCACCCGATGCGCCGGGTGGGTGAACGGGGCTCGGGCAACTGGGAGCGGATCTCCTGGCCCGATGCCCTGGGTGAGATCGCCGACGCGGTCTGCGATGCCATCGAGGAGTCGGGTCCCCAGGCCGTGCTGGTCGACGAGACCTCCCAGGGCGGCATGCTCACAGCCGGCGCGCAGTCGCGCTTCGCCAACTCACTCGGCGCGGTGTCCCTCGACGCGATCGCGAGCGTCAACGACATCCCGGTCGGCCACCACGTCACCTTCGGCAGCATCATCGGTGGCTCGGCGGCCGAGGACACCTTCTGGGCCGACCTGGTGCTGATCTGGCACGCCAACCCGGCCTACACCCGCATCCCCTACTTCCACTACCTCACCGAGGCCCGCTACCACGGCGCCACGATCGTGCTCATCGCGCCCGACATGAGTCCCTCGGCGACCCATGCCGACATCTTCGTTCCGATCGAGGCCGGCACCGATGCCGCGCTCGCGCTCGCGATGTGCCGGGTCGTCATCGACGAGGGCCTGATGGACGAGGACTTCGTGGCCACCCAGACCGACCTCGCGCTGCTGGTGCGGACCGACACCGCCACGCTGCTTCGCGAAGCCGACGTGAAGGACGGCGGTTCGCAGCACGGGTTCTTCATGTGGTGCGAAGGAGATGGGCTCACCCCCGCGCCCGCCGACACGCTGTTCACCGAGAGCCCGGCGGTGCTCTCGGGCACCTTCGAGGTGACCCTCGCGGATGGATCGGTGGTGCAGGTGACCCCGGCGTTCCAACGGCTGAGCGAGCAGCTCGAGGGCTACGCGCCCTCGATGGTGGCCGGGACATGCGGGGTGCACGAATCGGTGATCGTGGACCTGGCGCGGCGCGTGGCGGGGGGCCGCACGAAGCTCCACGAGGGGTTCGACACCTCCAAGCACTACCACGGGGACCTCATGGAGCGGGCGATGAACCTGCTGTTGGCCCTGACCGGCAACTGGGGCCGAAAGGGCTCCGGCCACGACACCTACCTGACCCACCCCTTCGACGGCTCGTACCTCCAGAGCCTCAAACCCGGCCCGGGCATCGAGGCTGCCGAGGCAGCCGTGCAGATGCTGACCGCCACCTTCGGCGAGGGCCAGGGCCCCGACGGCGCCGACCCCGCAAGCCCTCCTGCCCCGCTGCCGCGGCCGACGATCTGGGACTTCATGGCCATGGCGGCGGCCGGGGGATCCACCACTCCCCCGTTCTTCACGTGGCTCGACCACGGGGGTTACCGCGAGGTGTTCGAGCGCGCCGAGTGGGGTGATTCGCCCCGCCCCTTCGCCGAGTACCTCGAGGAGTCGGCGACGGGTTGGGCGGCGATGCACCGGCCCGGTCCCGATGTCGAACCCAGGGTGTTCCTCGAGGGGGCCACCAACGCGCTGCGCCGCACCCGCGGCGGTGCCCACATGCTGCTCGAGCACCTGTGGCCGAAGCTCTCGATGGTGGCGGTGATCGAACAACGCATGAGCTCGGCAGCGCTTCACGCCGACATCGTGCTGCCCGCCGCCCAAGAAGCCGAACGGATCAACCTGCAGTACCCGATCTCGCACTCGATGGAGATCGTGTTCTCCGACCGCGCCATCGAACCTGCGGGCGAAGCCCGCAGCGACTGGTGGATCCACGCCGCGCTGGCCGATGCGATCGCGCAGCGAGCCGTGCAGCGGGGTCTAGGCGAACTGCCGGTGGGTTGGGGAACCCAGCGCCCGCTCGGCGAGCTGGGCGCCGCGTTCGATGGCGACGGGCACCTGCGCGACGAGGAGGCGGTGATCGACGAGTTGATCCGCGACACCGCGCTCACCGGTGTGATCGACGAGAACACCTCACTCGCGACGCTGCGCGACACCGGTTGGGCACGGGTGCAAGGCAACGGCTGCCTGCCGATCGGCCGCTGGCTCGGCAGCCCGATCACCACCGAGGAGACCTTCTGCGCGCTGCGCTGGCACGTCGAGGGCGGGATGCCCTATGCCACCACGACGGGACGGGCCACCTTCTACGTCGACCACCCCTGGTTCCTCGAGGCCGGTGAGGAGCTGCCGGTGCACAAGGCGCCGCCCGCGATCGGGGGCGACCACCCCTTCGTGCTCACCGGTGGTCACCCGCGCTGGAGCATGCACGCCACCAACGTCACCAACCCGCTGATGCTGGAGACCACCCGTGGCTACCCGACGCTCGGCATGGCGCCCGACGACGCGGATCGGCTGGGGATCCGCGACGACGACTGGGTACGGGTCGGCAACGACGTCGGTTCGTTCGAGGTGAGGATGCGCCGCTCGCCGGGAACACGACCCGGCCAGGTCGTGATGTACGCGGCCTGGGACCCGACGATGTTCCCGGGCTGGGCCGACGGCACCCGGGTCGAACCCGGCATGGTCAAGTGGCTGCACCTGGCCACCGGTTGGGGCCACCTGCGCTACATGCCGATGCACTGGCAACCGGTGCACTTCGACCGCCTGCACCGCGTGGATGTTCAGCCCTGCGCTACGGGGTAGAGCGCCTCGGCGATGCGCATCGTGTAGGTGAGGGTGTCGCCCATCTCGAGACCCCAGGTCGGTGGCACCGGCGTGATCGAGTCGGCCACCTCCCAGATGGGCTCGAGTTGGGCCAGGCAGTCGTCGCGGTCCCCGACGATGAAGAAGTCGCGCACCATCTCGTCGGGGACCAACTCGGCGGCGGCTGCGAACGAACCGGTGCGCATGTCGCCCTGGTCGACCCGCTCGTAGAGCGACCGGGCAACATCGCCCCAACCGTGCCAGTCGAAGTAGGACTCGTACTGCTGGGCGCTCGCGTAGAACGCCACCGTGTTGCGAGCCGCGTCGATCGCAGCGGTGATGTCGTCGTCGATCGCCACGAACGGCCAGACGTTGACCTCGATGTCGCTGCGCTCACGGCCGCTGCGCTCGAGGCCCTCGGCGAGCCACTTGGGCACCTCCTGGGCGATCCAGCGGCGCGACCACATCGGATGGCCGATCACGCCGTCTGCGTGCTGTGCTCCGAAGCGCACCAGCGCCCCGCGCAGCGCCGCCACCCAGATCGGGATCTCGGTGCGCACGGGCGGCGAGTGCGGAGGGAAGAACGTGAAGTCGATGTCGAGGTAATCGCCCTGGAAGGTGGTGAGCTCGCCGGTGTGACCCTTGGCCACCAGGAGCCTGACCACCTCGATCACCTCCCGCAGATGCGCGAGTGGCTTGCCGTAGGGCTGGCCGAAGAGCTTCTCGCTCCAGGCCTTCACGCTCGGGCCGAGGCCGAGCACGAAGCGCCCTGACGACATGCGGTCCATGTCGATCGCGGCCATGGCCGTCTCGAAGGCGCTCCGCGCGAACGCCAGTGCTATCCCCGAGCCCAACAGGAGCCGCTCGGTGGCGCTG
>CAYVYG010000213.1:0-6276 GCA_964454385.1 uncultured Microthrixaceae bacterium | reverse complement strand
GACGGTCCCGACGCTCACCTCGCCATCGGTGCCGTCGTGCTTGGTGATCACCGAGGACCCGTCGGATTCGATCTCTGCGATCGGGAACCCTGGGTGCTCGAGTGAGCCGATCTCGGTGAAGAACGCGTAGTTCCCACCGGTGGCCTGGGTGCCGCACTCGATCACGTGCCCGGCGATCACCGCTCCGGCAAGCATGTCGAGGTCGTCGCGACCCCAACCGAAGTGCGCCGCAGCAGGCCCTACCACCAGCGACGCGTCGGTAACCCGTCCGGTGATGACCACGTCGGCTCCGCGGTCGAGCGCGGCCGCGATGCCGAAGGCTCCCAGGTAGGCGTTGGCAGCGATCGGCTGGCCGAGGCCGAGCTCGTCCGCGCGCCCCATCAGGTCGTCGCCCTCGACGTGCGCGACCGCGGCGTCGATACCGGTGTTGGCGGCGAGCTCGCGCACCGCGGCGGCGAGGCCGGCGGGGTTGAGCCCACCCGCGTTGACGACCACCTTGACGCCGCGTTCGATCGCGGTGGCGAGGCTCTGTTCCATGTGGGCGAGGAACGACCGGGCATAGCCGGCGTTCTCATCGGCGAGGCGCTGGCGGGCGAGGATCAACATCGTCAGCTCGGCCAGGTAGTCCCCGGTGATCACATCAACCGGGCCGCCCTCGAGCAGCTCACTCCATGCCGAGTTGCGATCCCCGAAGTAGCCCGATGCGTTGGCGATTCGGATCGTCACACCCACACTCTACGGGAGATCAGATAAACAAGCAAGCATGCATGATTGTTTCGTTGGAACGTGGACTTTACCGCCTTGTACCTCAACTCGAAACCAGCTGTGCCAGCTTGAGTCAGCGAATCGGTCGGGCTTCACAGAGGGCATTTGACCGGTGGTTCGGACGTTCGCTGTCAACTTCCACGGGTCGCCCAGACCACGCTTGTCATGCCCAAGCAACCAGGGGTGGGATCGTCCAGCTCGCCCGGGCCAACATCCTCATCGCCGCCGCAGGGGAACCGAACCTGCGCCAGTACATGCCGACCATCGAGCTGCCGGTGATCGCCAACTCGGCCGACGTCGGCGACATCGAGGTGACCGACGGACCGCACGACCCGCCGGTGGTGCTGTTCATCGGCGAGATGCTGGAACGCAAGGGGTTGTTGACCCTGCTCGACGCGCTCGACCTGATCGACGAACGCGGAGAGCTCACCTACGAGCTGCGGATCGTGGGCGACAACCGCAAGGGCCTCGATCCGGACAAGGAACGCTATGGTCACCGAGATCAACCGTCGGGGACGCGCGGACGCGATGACCGGTCCCCAGACCCGCGACGAGGTCTACGAGCACCTCCGCGCCGCGGACGTGTACGTGTTCCCCAGCTTCACCGAGGGCCAGCCGTTCACCGTGATCGAGGCGCTCTCGGTCGGGGTGCCGATCGTTGCGAGCGACATCCAGGCGATCTCCGCGATGATCACCGATGAGGACAACGGCCACCTCGTGCCGGTGCGCGACGCCGAGGGCTTCGCCAAGGCGATCACCGCCACGCTGCGCGATTACGACGAGTGGCGCCGGATCTCCGAGCGCAACCGGGCCCTCGCCTGCGAGCGGTTCGACCGCTCGGTGTTCCGCGAACGGATCGCGGAGCAGTACCAGACGGCCGCCGGTCGCGATTAGCGGTTCGCGCGCTGCAGGGCCGACGGCAGCCGGCGGGTTCATGGCCAATTCACAGGCGCGTCCCTGCCGGTTCGCAGATCGCCGCGACAACGTGGCGCCATGGCGATCGACGCTCCCTCCCCTCACGCTGTCCTCCCGGACGCTGTCCCCCCGGACGCTGGCCCCCCGGACGCTGGCCCCCCGGACGCTGTCTCCCATGAGGCTGTCTCCCATGAGGCCGGCCAGAGCCCTCCAGCCCGTGACTCGAGCGCGCGAGATGTAGGAGGCGATGACGAGCGACCGCCAGTCGCCGGTCTGATCCGGCGCCACTGGCGTTGGGTGGCCGCCGCAGCCGTGCTGCTCGTCGCTGCCGCCGGAACGGCCTGGTGGCTGCTCGCCAGCGACGACTCGACCGTGGCGGCGCAGGCCGAGGCCGAACCCCAGGTGATCGAGGTGACCAGCGGAACCTTCGGCCAGACCGTCTCCGCCGAGGGCACCGTCCAGGCCGCGCAGACCGAGGAGCTGTCGTTCACGTCGTCGGGAACCGTCCAGGCGGTCAACGTCGCCGCTGGCGACACCGTGACTGCCGGAGCGGTCCTGGCGACGATCGACTCCGCCGAGCTCGAATCGGCGCTCTCCTCGGCCGAGGCAGACCTCGCAGACGCCGAGGCGGACCTCGACACGGCGTCGGCGAGCGGGAGCGACGAGCAGGTGGAGGTCGCCGAGGCCGCGGTCGTGAGCGCGCAGGATGCCGTCGATGCGGCGTTCGAGGACCTCGTTGGAGCGAACCTGACCGCGTCGTTCGACGGACTCGTCACCTCGGTCGACCTCACGGTCGGGGAGCAGCTCGGATCCTCGGGCACCGGCGGAACGACCGTCACCGGCAGCGGGAGCGGTTCGGGCATGTCGTTCTCGCAACTCGGTTCGTCCGACGCGACGGCAGGCGCAGCCGGAGGCGGCACCGAGGCATCCACGGATCCGCAGATCCAGTTGGTCAGCGCCGGTGAGTTCACCGTGGACCTGTCGGTCGGCACCGCGGAGATCGACCAGATCGCGGTCGGCCAGGAGGTGAACCTGTCGATCTCCACCGACGACACCGCGGCCGCTACGACGGGCCCCGGCGGTGGGTTCGGCCCGCCCGGTGGGTTCGGTGGAGCGGGCGGGGGCTTCCCGGGCGCGGGAACGGACACGACGGGCGACGAGGAGACTTCCGACGCAGCGACATCGATCGCCGCCACCGGCACCGTCACAGAGGTGAGCGGCGTGGCCGATGCCAGCTCCGGTGTCGCCACCTTCACGGTCACCGTCGGCTTCAGCGACGACTCCGGGGAGATCTGGGCGGGCTCCACCGCCACCGCTGAGATCAACGTGGACGCCCGCAACGACGTCACGCAGGTCAGCACCACGGCGGTGAGCACCGAGGACGGCACCTCGACGGTGACCGTCGCCCTCGAGGGCACCGCCGACGGTGCCACCGAGCAGCGGGAGGTCACCACCGGTGAGACCTCCGAGCAGATGACCGAGATCCTCGACGGGCTGGAACCGGGCGAGATGGTGCTGGTCGAGACCCCGGGCTTCGGTGGCGGCGGACCCGGTGGGTTCGGCGGTGGCGAAGCGCCCGAGGGCTTCGAGCCGCCCGGCGGGGGTGAGTTCCCCGAGGGGTTCGAGCCGCCGACCGGAGGCTTCCCGGGGACCGAAGGCCAGACCGAGGGCGGATCGTGAGCGCGGTCATCGAGCTCGACGACGTCCGCAAGACCTACAGGGCCGGCCCCGTGCAGGTGGAGGCGCTCCGGGGCGTGACCACCCGGATCGAACGCAACGAGTACGTGGCGGTGATCGGGCCGTCCGGGTCGGGCAAGTCGACCCTGATGCACATCCTCGGCTGCCTGGACGTGCCCACCTCGGGGACGTTCCGACTGGTCGGCCACGACGTCGACTCGCTGGACGAACAGCGCCTCGCGGACGTCCGGAACCTGTTCATCGGGTTCGTGTTCCAGCAGTTCAACCTGCTCGGGGAGCTCTCGGCCTGGCGCAACGTGGAGTTGCCCCTCGTGTACGCAGGCGTCGCGCCCGCCGAACGCCGCGAGCGAGCCCACACGGCGCTCGCGAAGGTCGGCCTCGCCGACCGGGCCGAGCACCGACCCGGTGAGCTCTCCGGCGGACAGCAACAGCGCGTCGCGATCGCCCGGGCGCTGGTCACTGAACCGGCGTTGATCCTCGCGGACGAACCGACCGGCAACCTCGATTCCGTGTCCTCCGCCGAGGTGCTCGACCTGCTCGACGGACTGCATGCCGAGGGACGCACGATCGTTCTGATCACACACGAGTCCGACGTCGCCACCCGGGCACAGCGGATCGTCCAGATCCGCGACGGCGGCATCAGCGCCGGGGGTGTGGCGTCCCCGGACGGTTCCCACAGCGACCTCGCGGGGGTGACCGGGTGAGGTGGCAGGACACGATCCGCACGGCCGCCGACGCGGTCCGCTCGCACCGGCTGCGCTCAGCGCTCACGATGCTCGGGATCCTGATCGGGATCTCCGCGGTGGTGCTCACGGTCGGACTCGGCGCCGGGGCACGCGCCGACATCGCCGAGCAGATCGACGAGCTCGGCTCCAACGTGCTCGTGGTGTCACCCGGCAGCTCCACCGACGCGAGCGGTGTGCGCGGTGGCTTCGGAACCGCCTCGACGCTGACGACAGCCGACGTGGCCGCACTCGCCTCCGAGGTCGCCGCCCCCCACATCGCAGAGGTGGCCGGGGTCGCCAGCACCTCCGGGTCGCTCACCGCCGGCACCACCAACTGGACCACAACCCTCACCGGCACGACGCCGGCGTGGCAGAACGTCCGCTCGCGAGCGGTCACCGAGGGAAGGTTCATCAACGACTCCGACCTCGAGGACTCCGCCGCAGTCGTGGTGCTCGGGCCCGACACCGCAACCGAGCTGTTCGGCGACACCGCATCGGCGGTGGGGGAGACCGTCGCTTACGACGGCACCCCCCTGCAGGTGATCGGCGTGCTCGAAGCCCTGTCGTCGTCTGAGGACACCACCAACAACGACCTCGCGATCGTCCCGATGAGCACCTACGCGCAGCAGCTCGTGGGCGGCTCCGACCGCGACGCGGTCAGCGAGATCGTGCTCACCGCCACCGGCGCCGAGACCCTCTCCGCCGCGTACCAGGAGGCCGAGGTGATCCTCTCGAACGCGCACGGGATCACCGAGGGCTCCGACGCGGACTTCTCGATCGCCACCCAGGAGTCGATCCTCACCGCGGCGAGCACGGTGGACGACACCATGGCCGTGATGCTCGGCGGGATCGCGGTGATCTCCCTGCTCGTCGGCGGCATCGGTGTGATGAACATCATGCTGGTGTCGGTCTCCGAGCGGATCCGCGAGATCGGACTCCGCAAGGCACTCGGAGGACATCCACGCTCGATCCGGCGCCAGTTCCTCGTGGAGGCGTCGATCCTCGGAGCCGCCGGTGGAGTGCTCGGGGTGCTCTGCGGACTCGCCGGCTCGGTGCTGCTCCCCGCGCTCACCGACACCCGGGTGGAGCTGTCGGTGCCCGTGGCGGTGATGGCGATCCTCGTGGCGATGGCCATCGGCGTGGCGTTCGGCGTCTACCCGGCCGGCAGGGCGGCGCGGCTCGCCCCCATAGATGCACTGCGGGCCGACTGATGCGAGCGGACGATCCCCGAGCGGCGCGACCCGCAGGGTACGCGCGTCCGGTGGACCGGGACACATCCAGGAACGAGACAGGACGACCGATGATGAACAGCGATCCGACCACCACCACGGGGCGAACGCCGGCCGTGGACGACAGCGTCGAGCGCCGCATCGAGCAGGTGTTCGGCGAAGCCCCGCAGCGACGGAACCACCGACGCAAGGTCGTCGCAGCGGTCACCGCAGCGACCGTGCTCGTCGCAGGAGTCGGGGTCGCATCGGCCACCGGCGGGAACGGCGACGCCGAGCTGCGCACGGCGGTGGCCGAGATCACCGACGTGGCGGCGCGGCTGGAAGCTGTGGCGACCATCGAACCCGTCTCGGCCGCGTCGGTGGCGTTCCCGGCCAACGGAACGGTGGCGAGCGTCGAGGTGGACGTGGGTGACCAGGTCACCGCCGGCCAGGCGCTGGCCACGCTCGACGAGACGGAGCTGGAACGCACGCTCCACGAACGGACCGAGGCGCTCGCCCGTGCCGAGCTGGCGCTGAGCCAGGCGCTCGACGGGGAGAACCCCGACGGAGAGCGCAGCTCGGTGGAGCCCGTCAGCACCGGGGCCACCTCCGGCACGATCTCGGGCATAGCCACAAGCACGGGCACAAGCTCTGGCGCAGCCGAAGGCGTCTCGTCGGTGCAGTACGCGTTGCTCACCACCGATAGCTCCGGAGGGGCCTCTGGTGAGGCGGCGACAGGCGTCGCCACCGCGGCGACGGGCCCCTCGGCCGCGGCTGCGGGGAGCGACGCCGAGCTCGCGCAGCTCCAACAGGCGGTCCTTGATGCCCAGAGCGAGGTCAGCGCGTCGCTGCTCGCCGGTGAGGCGGCGCTCGAGGCTTCCGAGACCGTGTGCGATCTCTCCGGTCTCACAGATGCTGCAGCCGCCTCCGGTGACGGTGCGGTAGGAGATGTCACGAGCGACGCG
>CAYVYG010000212.1:0-6288 GCA_964454385.1 uncultured Microthrixaceae bacterium | reverse complement strand
GGCACGACCCGCTTGAGTCGCGGAGCGAGCTCCCTCGCGGTCTGCAGATCGCTGCCGGCGAGCACAAGACCTGTGCAACCACCCTCGACCGCCACGCGGACCCGGTTGGGCACGATGTGCGCGGGGGCGTCGTCGTCACTTGTCAGCACGGTGACCGCCAGCGCGGTCGGTTCGGGCAGTCCAGCTCCGGCCGCGCCGTCGCCCAGGCCCTCCACCCCGGCTCGCAGCATGTCGATTCCGCCGCGCGCGTGGAGGGTCAGGTAGTCCACGCCGAGTGCACCCAACACCCGCGCGGAACGTTCCACCTGGGTCGGGATGTCGAAGAGCTTGAGGTCGAGGAAGACCCGGTAGCCGAGGTCCCGCATGGCGCCGACCGCATCGGGGCCCGCGGCACAGAACAACTCGAGGCCGATCTTGGTGACTCCGAACCACGGCCGTAGCTCGGCCGCCAGGCGGTGCGCCTCCACCAGGTCGTCGAGATCCAACGCGAGCGCCAGTCGGGAGCGGACCGAGTCCGGCACCGTCCCATGGAGGACCGTCGGATCGCTTTCAGCCATGTGCCCTTCCCTTCAGCTCTGCCACCGCACCGATGCCGTGGCGTTCGCACCAGTGTTCCAGACCTGCACGCACCGTGTCGGCAATGCGCGGATCGGCGAAGCTCGCAGTGCCGACCTGTACCGCATCGGCTCCCGCCATCATCATCTCGACCGCCCCGGTGGCATCCGCGATCCCACCGACGCCGATGATCGGCACCTCGGGGAGCGCGGCGTGCACGTCGAAGACCGTGCGCACCGCGACCGGATGCACCGCCGGCCCCGACAGGCCACCACCCGCGGCACCCGAACCGAGAGCCGGCGCCGCACGCTCGATGTCGATCACCATCGCCTTGAGGGTGTTGATCAACGTGACCGCCTCCGCGCCGGCGTCGGTCACCGAGGCCACCACCTCGACGACCCGGTCGGTGTTGGCCGAGAGCTTGGCCCAACGCGGCAGGCCCGCCGCCGCGCAGGCGGCCACGACCTCCGCGCCGGCGTCCGGGTCGTGCGCGAACAGATGACGACCGCCGTCGAGGTTGGGACACGACAGGTTGATCTCGAGCGCGATGACCGCCGGGTCGACACCCGCAAGCGCCTCGGCAGCCACGCGGTAGTCGTCGGTGTGACGACCCCAGATGCTCGCCACAACCGTCGCCCCGGCGGCGACCAGCCCGGGCAGGTCGTGTGAGCGCCAGTGCTCTATCCCATCGCCCTGTAGCCCCACGCTGTTGATCATCCCGGCTGTGACGGGCGCCAGGCGGGGAGCCGGGTTGCCGGGCCAGGGCAGGGCCATCATCGACTTGACGACCACCGCTCCCAGGGCGGAGAGGTCCAGGTGGGCGCCGAGCTCAGTGCCATGACCGGAGGTGCCCGAAGCGGTCATCACCGCGTTGGCGAGCTCGACCGAACCGACCCGAACCCTCGGGTCGACACCCGGGCTCAAGCGGACTCCACCGACTCCGCGCCCTCCGGGGCCTGCCGGGCGCCTGCGTGGTGATCCTGCAGGGACCGGACCGTCAACTCCTCGGAGCGCCGTTCCGCAATGCCTCTGGCAGCAGCCAGCGCGGCAGCCGCTGTGGTGACCAGTGGGACGTTCGCCGCACCGGCTGCCCGCCTCAGGTGCGCGCCATCCGCGCGTGGCCCGCGTCCCCGCGGGCTGTTGACCACCAGTTGCACCTTGCCGCTGCGGATCGCCTCGACCCCGTCGGTTCCCTCACCGGGTACCTCCGAGGTCACCTTCGCGATCACGTCGTTCACATCCACCCCCGAAGCCGACAGGTACTCGGCGGTACCCGAGGTGGCGACGATCGAGAATCCCAGCTCCGCCATCAAACGCGCAGTCTGCAGCCCACGGGGCTTGTCACGGTCGGCCAGCGAGAAGAACACGGTTCCGCGATCGGGCATCTCGTCACCGGCTGCGAGCTGGGACTTCACGAACGCGAGCGGCATCGAGGAGTCGATGCCCATCACCTCCCCGGTCGAGCGCATCTCGGGGCCGAGAACCGAGTCCACGTCGGGGAAGCGGTTCCATGGCAGCACCGCCTCCTTGACCGCCACGTGGTCACCTGGGGCCGGGTCCACGGGCATCCCCTCGGAGCGCAGCTCCGCGAGGGTGGATCCGCACATGACGCGCGCTGCGAGCTTGGCCAGCGGCACGCCGGTCGCCTTCGCGATGAACGGCACGGTCCGACTCGCCCGCGGGTTGGCCTCGATCACGAACACCTGCTGTCCCCCGCCGGGTTCGGGCGAGCGCTTGACCGCGTACTGCACGTTCAACAGCCCCCGGACCTCCAGCTCCGCTGCGATGCGCCTCGTGTAGTCGCACAGCACCGAGATCGTCGCCTCGGTGAGGCTCACCGGCGGCGTGACGCAGGCCGAGTCACCGGAATGGACCCCGGCCTCTTCGACGTGCTCCATGATCCCGCCGATCAGCACCTCGCCGGCAGCATCGGCGATCGCGTCGACGTCCACCTCGATCGCGTCCTCGAGGAACCGGTCGATGAGCACCGGGCGACTCGCGGAGAGGCCACCCTCGCGTCCGAGGGAGCCCTCGGCGGCGATCGCGCTCCAGGCACGCTCGAGATCCGAGTCGTCGTAGACGATCTCCATCGCGCGCCCACCCAGGACGTAGGAGGGTCTCACCAGCGCCGGATAGCCGATCCGCTCGATGACCCCCGCAGCCTCCCGGAGGTCCGTGGCGGTACCCCCTGCGGGTTGGGGGATCTCCAGTCGCGCGCACAACGATGCCCAGATGTCACGGTCCTCCGCGGCATCGATGCTCGACGGCGACGTGCCCAGCACCAGCTCGGGGGGCAGGCTCTCGGCGAGCTTGAGCGGGGTCTGACCGCCCAACGAGACGATCACCCCGACCAGGGACCCTCCACCCTCCTGCGCGGATCGGCGCTCGGAATCGATCACCGACGCCACATCCTCTGCGGTCAGCGGTTCGAAGTAGAGCCGATCCGAGGTGTCGTAGTCGGTCGAGACGGTCTCGGGGTTGCAGTTGACCATCACCGTCTCGTAGCCGGCATCCGCCAGCGCGAAGCAGGCGTGCACGCAGCAGTAGTCGAACTCGATCCCCTGGCCGATGCGGTTGGGGCCCGAACCCAGGATCACCACCTTGGGCCGCGCCGATGGTGCGACCTCGCAGCTGTCCTCCCAGGTGCCGTAGTGATACGGCGTCTCGGCCGCGAACTCGGCGGCGCAGGTGTCGACGGTCTTGTAGGTCGGAACCACACCGGCTGCGATCCGCGCCGAGCGCACCGCCGGTTCGCTCACGTCCCAGAGGTGTGCCAGCTGCGCGTCGGAGAAGCCGAGGCGCTTCGCGCGACGCCAGGAGGCGCGATCCATCGCGGCCGGAGCGGAGGGCCCCGAGCCCAACGAGGCGAGGGCCACGCGCTCCTCGAGGATCGCGGTGATCTCGGCCAGGAACCATGGATCGATCCGCGTCGCCTCGTGGACGGTCCCGATGGGCACGCCGCGGCGCAACAGCGACTCGACCTGGAAGGGCCGGTCCGGGGTGGCGGTCGCCGCCGCCACCAGCAGATCGGCGGTCTCCACGCCGTCCCAGAGCGCTTCCGCGGGATCGCAGTTGAGTCCGTGACGCCCGATCTCGAGGGATCGGATGGCCTTCTGGAACGACTCCGCGAAGGTCCGTCCGATCGCCATCGTCTCGCCCACCGACTGCATCTGGGTCCCGAGCACGCCCGAGGAGCCCGGCAGCTTCTCGAATGCCCAGCGCGGGACCTTCGTGACCACGTAGTCGATCACCGGTTCGAAGCAGGCCGGGGTCAAACGCGTGATGTCGTTGGGGATCTCCTCGAGCGTGTAGCCGACCGCGAGCTTGGCTGCGATCTTCGCGATCGGGAAGCCCGTGGCCTTGGATGCGAGCGCGGATGACCTGGAGACCCGCGGGTTCATCTCGATGACCACCTGTCGTCCGTCGGTCGGGTCGACCGCGAACTGCACGTTGGACCCCCCGGTCTCCACCCCCACGCGCCGCAGCACCGCAAACGAGGCGTCACGCATCTGTTGGTACTCGGGATCCGTGAGCGTCTGCGCGGGCGCGACGGTGATCGAGTCGCCCGTGTGCACCCCCATGGGATCGACGTTCTCGATCGAGCAGATGACCACGCAGTTGTCGGCGTGGTCACGCATCACCTCGAGCTCGTACTCCTTCCAGCCCGCGATCGACTCCTCGATGAGGATCTCGGTGACTGGGCTGGCCGCGAGCCCGTTCGCGGCCATCGCCTCGAACTGAGCGGCATCCGACGCGATCCCGGTTCCCTTGCCCCCCAGGATGTAGGCAGGGCGGATCACGACCGGCAGGCCGATCTCACCGACGACGGCCCGCGCCTCGTCCATCGTGTGGGCTATGCCCGACCGCGGTGTGCCGAGACCGATCTCGGCCATCGCCTCTGAGAAAAGGGAACGGTTCTCGGCGGTCGCGATCGCTTCGGCGCGCGCGCCTATGAGCTCGATGCCCCTCGCGTCGAGCGCCCCCGATTCGTGGAGCTCGATGGCGAGGTTCAGCGCCGTCTGACCTCCGAGGGTGGGAAGCACGGCATCGGGACGCTCGACGTCGAGGATCCGTTCGAGCACCTCGGGCACGAGCGGTTCGACGTAGGTCGCGTCGGCGAAATCGGGATCGGTCATGATCGTCGCGGGGTTCGAGTTCGCGAGGATCACGCGGTAGCCCTCCTCGCGCAGCACCCGGCACGCCTGGGTTCCCGAATAGTCGAACTCGCAGGCCTGGCCGATGACGATCGGACCGGACCCGATGATCAGGATCGATTCGAGGTCGTCACGTCGTGGCATCGGCACCTGCCTCCTCGTGTTGTGACACGATCATGTGATGCAATTCGGGTTCGAGCAGCGCTGGACGGCATCCGTCGACGAGGTCGTGGACATCTACACCGACGAGTCGTTCTGGAGGACCGTGGAGGGGTTCGGGCGGACCAGCGCCCCCGAGGTGCTCGAGGTGACCCGCGACGGCGACCGGGCCCGCACCCGGCTTCGGTGGCGTCTCGCCGTGGACCTCCCCCGCGAGGCATCCCGGTTCATCGACCCCGACGACGTCGCCTGGGTGGAGGACACCCGATGGGATCTGCCGGCGCGCACAGCGACGGTTGGTTTCGAACCGGTGCAGGCGTCCGCTCTGCTCAGAGCATCGGCGCAGGTGCGCGTGACCGCCCAGGGCGACGAGGCCCGCGGGCGCATCACCGGAGAGCTGAAGGTGCGCATACCCCTCGTCGGCCACAAGGTGGAGCACGCGATCGCGGACGGCATCGAGGAGCACCTCTCCGAGGAGGCAGAGGTCGTCGCCACCCACCTCGAGGGTTGAACCTGCACGGCGGGTGATGCGTGCTGGCGCGCCGGGGATCACGGCCGTCCCCCCCGGTCCATCAGCTCGGCGAAGCGCCCGAACAGGTAGTGGCTGTCATGTGGTCCGGGCCCTGCCTCGGGGTGGTACTGGATCGCGAACGCGGCCACGTCGGTGCAACGGAACCCTTCGAGGGTGCCGTCGTTGAGGTTCCGGTGGGTGACCTCGACCGCGTCGAGCGTGTCGGGATCGACGCAGTAGTTGTGGTTCTGGCTGGTGATCTCGACCTTCTGGGTGATCAGGTCCGACACCGGGTGGTTGCCGCCGTGGTGACCGAAGGGGAGCTTGTAGGTGCTTCCGCCGATCGCCGCGCCGAGCATCTGCAGACCCATGCAGATCCCGAAGACGGGTACCTCGCCCAACAGCCCGTCGAGGGTCGATGTCACGTATCCCACCGCTGCGGGGTCACCCGGTCCGTTCGAGACGAACACGCCATCGGGTTCGCGGGCCGCCACGTCGGACGCGGAGGTCCCCGCGGGTACCACCTCGACCGAGCCGATCACAGCGAGCTGTTCGAGCATCGTCGACTTGATTCCCAGGTCGAGCGCCACGATCCTGCGCGCAGCGCCTGTGCTCGCGGGAACGTGGCGCCCCTCGGGATCGGTGACAGTGCTGACCAGGTCCCGGCCATCGGTCGAGACAGCCCTGTCGAGAGACGCCCGCAGCGCGTCCTCGGACGCGGTTCCGAACACGCCGGGGATCGCACCGTGATCCCGGATGTGGCGGGTGAGACGGCGGGTGTCGACCCCCGCGATCCCGGGGATGCCGCGGGTCTCGAGCCAGGTCGCGAGCTCGCCCTGGCTGCGGTGGTTCGACGCCCGTCTCGCGAGCTGTCGCACCACCACCCCCGCGCAGTGCGGTCGGGCCGAT
>CAYVYG010000211.1:0-6312 GCA_964454385.1 uncultured Microthrixaceae bacterium | reverse complement strand
CAGTCAGCCAGTGCCGATGCGACGCTGGGTGACTCGGCAGCGGTGCTCCAGTCGCGGTGAAGCGCAGCGTTTCGGTGGCATCGGGTTCGGTTGCATGTGAATGCTGTGACCGTATGTCTCGATCGCAATCTTCGCTTGCTGACCCATCCTCCTAGGATCCGGATATGGCCACCGGCAAGGAACCGAGGACCACCCGCCGATCGAAGGGACCCGAGAGGCCCAAGGGAACCAAGGGCAACAAGGGAACCAAGGGTTCTACCCTGGTCCTGTTGGTGCGCCACGGACGCACCTCGACCACCGGCTCGGTCCTGCCGGGTCGGGCACCGGGACTTCACCTGTCGCCCGAGGGAATCGAACAGGCGAACGCCGTCGCCGGGCGGATCGCGCCGCTGCAACCCGCCGCGGTCTATGCATCCCCGATGGAACGCACCCAGGAGACCGCAGAGCCGATCGCGCGGGCTGCTGGCAGGCGCGTCCGCAGTGCCGAAGGGCTCATCGAGTGCGATTTCGGTGACTGGACGAACAAGAAGCTGTCGCTGCTGCGACGTCGCAAGGACTGGGCGAGGGTGCAGGGCTCGCCGTCGACCTTCCGGTTCCCCGGCGGAGAGTCGTTCGCGGAGATGTCCCAGCGGATCTGGGACCAGCTGTTGGGCCTGGTCGGAGCCCACGACGGCGAGACGATCGTCGCGGTCAGCCACGCGGACCCCATCAAGGCCGCGACAGCGATGGCGATCGGTTGCCATCTCGATGACTTCCAGCGGATCGTCGTGTCACCGTGTTCGGTGACCGCGTTGCTCTTCGGGAGCGCAGCGCCCATTGTTTTGTGTGTGAACAGCGTCGGCGACGGTCTCGACACCCTGGCTGTCTCGTGAGCTCGGGCAAGTCATTCGAGTTCGGACGCGTAGATGCGTTCGTCCCCGGGGCGGTGGGTGAGCCCGGCGACCGCGTCTTCTACCTCCAGGCCCGTGCCGGCGAGCGGGTGGTGTCGTTGCGCTGCGAGAAGGAACAGGTCGCCATGCTCGGCCGCTACCTCACCCAGCTGGCCGAGGCGTTCGGGCCCAACGACCCCGATCGCGACGTCGTGGGCCTGGTGGAACCGGTCACCGAGCAGTGGACCGTGGGTCAGCTCTCGGTCGGCGTCGACGAGGCGAACGGCCGGATCATGGTCACCGCGGCCGAGCTGACCGAACAACCCGACGAGACCGACGATGCGGGCAACGAAGCCGAGTTGCTCTCGGAACTGATCGAAGCGGTCGGAGAGCCCGCGCAGCGGCCCGCCGCAGCGAGCTTCGTGCTGAGCGCGCCCCAGGCCCTCGCGTTCGGTGAGCGTGCCGAGGAGCTGATCGCCGCCGGGCGCCCACCCTGTCGGCTCTGCGGCGCACCGATGGACCCGGAGGGCCACGCCTGCCCCCGCTGGAACTGACGATGACCGCCCACCGACGCCCCCGCACGTCGGAGACCGAACCGCACAGCACGGATCAGCACCGGACGCCTTTCCACTACGACGCCACGATCCCACCCTCGCGCACCGGGGACATGGTCACCCTCCTGAACTCGGGCGGCATCGAGGTCCTCGGCCTGATGCCATGGTCCTCCAACGGGACCTTCCTGGTGGAGGTGAGTGACGGTGACGACCACGCACCGGCGATCTACAAGCCCGCATCGGCGGAACGTCCGCTGTGGGACTTCCCGGGAGGGCTCTGGAAGCGTGAGGTCGCCACCTGGGAGCTCTCGGAGGTCCTCGGATTCGGCGTGGTTCCGCCGACCGTGGGACGCACCGAGGCACCGATGGGCCCCGGTTCACTTCAGGCCTTCGTGCCGGCCCGTTTCGAGGAGCACTACTTCACGCTGCGCGACACCGACGATCCGGGCCTCGAGGCATCGCTGCGTGAGCTCTGCGTGCTCGACCTGGTCGCCAACGCGACCGACCGCAAGGGCGGCCACTGCCTTCTCGACGCGCAGGGTCGTCTGTGGGCGATCGACAACGGCCTCACCTTCCACGAGGAGTTCAAGCTGCGAACGGTGATCTGGGACTTCGCGGGTGAGGTGATCCCCACTGGCGCACTGCGCGCGCTGAGGTCCTTCGTCGAAGTCGGCATACCCGCGCGCCTGGGACGCTGGCTCAGCGAACCGGAAGCCGACGCGACTGTCGCCCGGGCCTCGGCGGTGCTGGAGGCGGGGTGCTTCCCACACGACCGCACCGGCAACCACTACCCGTGGCCGCTCGTGTGAACGACGACCACTGCGCCGAGGACCACCTGCTCCAAGGACGAACGGTCGGTTGGTGGGCGCGCAGCCGCATACGCTCATGCATGCACGCATGATATAATGCGCAGATGCCGAAGACGGTGCAGATCCGCGATATCGATGACGAGGTCTACAGCGCGCTGTCGGTCCGTGCCGCCGAGGCAGGCCTGACGGTTCCGGAACTGCTCAGGCGGGAAGCCAATCGCCTGGCAGCCCGTCCGACGATCGAGCAGTGGCTGGCACGGACGAGACGCCGACCCTCCGACATCGCCACCGCCGAGGTGATCGAGTCACTCGACGAGCTCCGGGGGCCGTGGCCCGATGCTCGTGGTTGACGCGAGCGTCCTGTTCGAGATCGTCGCGGACACCCCGCGCTCGGAGTCACTGCGCGGCCGCGTCACCCAGGAGGACGGGCTCTGCGCGCCGCACCTCGTCGATGTCGAGGTGCTCTCGGTCATACGCACGCAGCTCCAGCGGGGCATGCTCGACGAAACAGCTGCGACCCAGGCCGTCGACGACCTGCGGTCCTGGCCCGGTGAGCGATGGCGGCACGGTCCGCTGCTCGAGCGGGCCTGGGAGCTCCGCGACAACCTGCGCAGCTACGACGCCATCTACGTCGCGCTCGCGGAAGGGCTCGCCGCCACGCTGCTGACCCTGGACGCCCGTCTGGCCGGAACATCAGGTCCGCGCTGCCGGATCGAGGTGCCCGAAGACCGTTGAGATACCGGAGACCGTTGAGACGGACGTGAGCGCCTCGACGCCCGACCCTCAGGAACAGGTATCGAGAACCGCGGCCCGGGGATCAGCGGTTGGCGAGCGCCTCGAGCAGCGCCGGCATCACCTTGTGGACGTCACCGACGATCCCGAGGTCGGCAACCGAGAAGATCGGTGCCTCCGCGTCCTTGTTGATCGCGATGATGTTCTTCGAGCCCTTCATGCCCACCAGGTGCTGGGTGGCCCCCGATATGCCGGCCGCTATGTACACGGTGGGCTTCACGACCTTGCCGGTCTGGCCGACCTGGTAGGAGTAGGGAACCCAGCCGGCATCCACGATCGCCCGTGACGCGCCCGGGGCACCACCGAGCGCCTTCGCGAGGTCCTCGACCATCTGGTACTTCTCGGCTTCGCCGAGCCCGCGTCCACCCGCCACGACCACTGCGGCATCGGCGAGCGACGGTCCGGTCTGCTCCTCGACGAACCGGTTCGTGACCGTCGCGGTGCCGGTCGCGCCGAGGTCACCTGCTGCGAGCTCCTCGGTCGGCGCAGCCGACCCCGATGGCTCCTCCGCCGCGGCGAAGGACTTGGGGCGCACCAGGAAGATCCCGACCTTGTCACCGGTGAACCTGGTGATCACGTTCGTCGTGCCACCGAAGACCGGTTCGGTGCCCACCAGTGCGCCGTCGCGCTCTGTGAGGTCGACCACGTTGGTGATGACCGGCGCGTCGAGCTTCACCGAGAGACGTCCCGCCACGTCACGGCCCTCGTAGCTGGTGGCGGCCATGATCGCGTCCGGCGCCTGACCGCCTCCGATCGCCGAGGCGATGGCCGAGGACACGATGGGACCGAGCAGCTTGCCGTCGGTACCGCCCACGGTGAACACCTTGGAAGCGCCGTGCGCCCCCAGCTCTCCCGCGACGTCCGCACCGGCAGCGGTCACGCACTCGACCGTGTCAGCGAGCTCGCCGGCCTTGGCGAGCATCTCGAGGGTGGTGCTCGAGGCCTTTCCGTCGGTCGCCTCCGCGAACACCCAGATCTTCGAAACCGTCATCGTGTGTATCCCTTCGTCCTGTCGTTCTGTCGTTGCCTTCGGCGCGCTCGGCTCAGATGACCTTGAGCTCGGCCAGGTAATCGACGATCTTCTGGAAGCCCTCGCCGTCGTCCTCGACGATCGTTCCGGCCTCGCGTTCCTCGGCCGGTGAGATCTCGACGATCTCCTGTCCGGCACCCGCCCAACCGACGCTTGCGGCATCGACGCCCAGATCGGCGACCGTCACCTCGTCGACCGGCTTGGACTTGGCGGCCATGATCCCCTTGAACGAGGGGTAGCGGGGCTCGACGACGCCGGCGGTCACCGACACCACCGCCGGTGTCGGAGCCTCGACGTCGTCGTATCCCTCCTCGGTCTGGCGCTTGACCTTGACCGTACCCCCGTCGATGGCGATCTCCTTGGCGAAGGTGACCGAGGGCAGGCCCAACAGCTCGGCGAGCTGTTCTGGCACCGTTCCGGTGTAGCCGTCGGAGGACTCGGTCGCGGTGATCACGAGGTCCGCCTCACCGGCACGACCGATCGCCTTGGCGAGGACCTTGGCGGTGCCCAGCGCGTCGGAACCGGCGAGAGCGTCGTCGGAGACGAGTACCGCCTTGGCGGCACCCATCGCGAGCGCTGTGCGCAGTCCGCTCACCTCGTTGTTGGGCGCCATGGAGACCAGGGTGACCTCGCCGCCACCCGCGTTGTCCACGAGTTGCAGAGCCATCTCGACCCCGTAGGAGTCGGACTCGTCCAGGATCAACTTGACGTCCCGCTTCAGGGTCTTGGTCTCGGGATCCAACTCACCCGGATCGGCGGGGTCCGGAATCTGCTTGACGCATACGACGACGTTCATGATCCGGATTCTGCCGCAGGGGATCTGCCGGTGACAAAACCGCGTCAGGCACCGCGCAGCGCCGAGCGGGCCGCGGCGGGCACGTTGGTGACGATGCCGTCGACACCCATCGCGGCGAGGGCGGCGATCCGCGCCCGGTCGTCCACGGTCCACGTGTTCACCCCGAGGCCGGCCTCGCGACAGGCCTCGATGAACGCCTCGTCGACGAACGGATCCCAGGGATGCACGAACCGGTGACCACGCTGCACGCTCGATGCGATCGCATCGGGCCAAGCCGCAGGATCGAGGATCAACTGGGCTGTTGGAGGCCCGCCGATCGAGCGGACCCGGTCGATCGTCTCGGGGTCGAAGCTCGAGATCAGGATCTCCTGGTCGACGCCGCGCCGTTCACGCGCCGAGAGCAGTTCCACCACCGCATCCGCGACCTCCAGGCTGCGGGGAACATCGTCGCCACCGAGGTCGCCGGGGCTGTTCTTGATCTCGACGTTGACCCCCATGGAGATGCCACCGACAGAGGATGCCTCGAGGCACACGTCGAGAGCGGTCTCGAGATCCAGGATCGCCGATGGCCGTTCGCGTGATGGCGTCTCCCAAACCGATCGCTCGTCGCGATACCACGGATCGTGGTTGACGATCAGCGAGCCGTCGGAAGTATGACGAACGTCGAGCTCCACCCAGTCGGCCCCCTGGCGGCCCGCGCCGACGAAGGCCTCCCTCGTGTTCTCCAAGTGATCAGCGGACGCGCCTCGGTGGGCTATGACCAACGTCTCAGGGTTTTTCGACATCTTCTTGCAACTTTTCCTTTACACCGACAGTGACCGCCGGTAGTTTCTGTTTGTTCACGGATTCACAAGTTCCCAGCCAACGGTGGTTCCCACCGACCCACGCTACGTGCGGGAAACCATAGGGGTCCATGGACCGCAGACCGAACCAGACAACGGGACGCGCCCTGCTGCGTGCCCGACATCCAACGGAGGACCCAGTGGCGCTGATCACGAGCCGCAGCCTGGACATTGCGAGTGACGACTGGCGGGCGATGTCCGCTTGCCGGGACACCGATCCCTCGCTCTTCTTCCCGGTCGGCACCACGGGCCCGGCCCTGGAGCAGATCGCCTCGGCAAAGGCCGTGTGCGCGACCTGCGAGGTAGCTGAGCCATGTCTGCGCTTCGCGCTCGAGACCAACCAGGACTCCGGTGTCTGGGGCGGGCTCTCCGAAGAGGAACGGCGCCACATCCGCCGCCAGGCCCGCGCCGCCGCGGCACGCCGCAACGCGTCCTGACCGTCCGCTATGCGGTCCGGACCACCTGGATCCGCATGGTGACCTGAAGCCTCCGATCCGACCCGGTACTGCGTCGGATCTGCACGAGATCCGGGCGGCTCCGATCACCTCAGGCGTTCGACCGGCGGGGCACCCGTAAATCGACCAGGGTGCCGGGTCGTTGCGGTGGCCCTCCGCCGGAAC
>CAYVYG010000210.1:0-6313 GCA_964454385.1 uncultured Microthrixaceae bacterium | reverse complement strand
AGAACTTGCTCCACGGTCTGCGGACCACAGCCCGGCGGAAGATCCGCGTGGAAACAGAGTGCCCGATCCCGCCGTGTTGGTAGCGAGCGCGCACGTAGCCGGCCTTCATGTGGACACACGTCCGGTCCAGATAGGGAAAGATCGCGAACAGGGTGAATGCGACGAGCGTGCTGCCATCCCAGACGAGGTAAGCGTCGGTGTTCCTGCGCACGCGGCTACATCGTGCTTCCCAGTCCGCGGCGGCCCAGTCGCTATCACCTGAACCGACCGTAGCGTCCTGGATCACAGCTCCCATCTGCTGGAACACATCCGAGAACTCCGTGTCGTCCAGATCGCCGAGCGCGACACGCTCGTAGCGCAGCACCGGTGTTCGTGCTGGTTCTCTCGAGCCGAACGACCGAGACGGCACGAGGTTCCGGTACCGCTTGACCAATGGTGGTCGTGTGCTGTATGCGTGAGCCATCCGGCCGATCATCCGATGACCAGTCCGAGTTCTTCCATCAGCGGTCCGTACATCTCGACCACACCCAGGCTCATAACGGGGTTGATCAGATCCAATCCTTCCTGGAGATCGGCTTTCCAGTCCTGCTGGGTCAGCTTGTCGACCAGATCAGGATTGGATGCAACTATCTGCAGCAGCGCCTCTGGATGTTCTATCGAGATCACACGGCGCACATCGTCGTGACGGTCCATCATCTCGAAGAACCACTGAGGATGACTCATCAACATCTCGTCGAAGAAGAACCACGCATAGGTCGCAACCAACAGTGCTGTCCGGGCATCGAAGACGTCATAGCTCTCCGGGTCGGCGAAGAATCCGTCCATGAACCGTGGGTTGGACAGGTTCGAGTAGATCGCTGAACTCAACCTCGCCTTGCGGGCTGCGAAATCGGTGGTCACCTGCGGGCACTCACGCGTCGCGACCCGATTGGCTTCAGAGAAGATGCGTGCAGGTTCGAATAGAAACGTGGGCAGACCAACGGGCTCAAACGAGCCTACCTCACCGTCGTAGAGGAACGGCTTGCCGCCTGCCAGGACGCGCAGGTTCTGGGCCACGACCACGTTGGCCAGCTGATCGCTCGTCACCTCACCGGAGACCAGGTCAGCTGCTATCAGTGCATCGATGAAGGGTTTCGACAACGCGGCGAACTCGAACGGATAGTCGTGCAACAGACGGCGCGCAACAGTCACAGGTGAGGCGCTCAGCTCGAGCTCGGTACTCACATCGCTGATGAGCTCTTCTCTGTCCCGAACATACGATTCGTACTCGGCGCACAGGTCGAACGCCTTGGTGGTGGCAGCCACCGGCTCGATGCCCGGTCCCGGAGAGCGGACCAACACCATCCCGAACAGGGCGACAACGGCGATCACCGCGCCGACCGTCAGGACCCGGACAGATGACCTGGAGGACCTGTCGGTCGTGGTGCTGGAACCAGGATCGGAATCCGCTCGAAGCACCTGCGCGATCTCCGATGCGCTAGGTCGCGCGTCCGGATCAACGGAGCAGGCCATGCGCAGAACATGCTCGACGCCCTCGGGGCATCCGTGCCAGCTCGCGCATGCGGTCGGAACGCCTGCATGCACTGCTGCCACTGCTTGCGCAATGGTCAGGTCGTCGTCGAGGGGTGGCTCACCGTTGAGCGCATACGCGAGCGTCAGCGCCAGGCTGTACACGTCGCCGGCGGGTTGCGGCTTCTCACCGTCGAGCAGCTCCGGTGCCACGTACCCGAGGGACCCCTCGATGCTGTCGATCGTCCCGGTCGCCATGCCATTGGCCTTGGCGATGCCGAAGTCCGCCAGGCGGGCCGAGCCGTCGGCGGCGAACAGCACGTTGGACGGCTTCACATCACAGTGGAGAACTCCTCCGTCGTGCGCCGACGCAACCGCGGCCAACAACTCGGAGCAGAGCCGCGTCCACTCGCGTTCTGGCAACGGGCCCCGATCTCGCACGCGGGAAGCGAGTGACCCGCCAGGCGCATACTCCATGATCAAGTACGGGAACCCATCGGAGGTCATGCCTTGGCCGTACAGCGACACCACGTTGCTGTGCCAGGAGAGCTGTGCCTGAGCGCGGGCCTCGGCGAGGACGCGATCGGCGGTCTCGTCCTCCGCGAACCGCCGGAAGACCTTCACCGCAACGGTGCGACCGAGTGATCGCTGGGTGGCGCGGTAGACGACTCCCGAGCTGCCACGCCCGAGATAGTCGATGTCTTCGAAATCATCGCCGAGCAATCCGGCGACACCCCCCCACGCCGTCACGTTCTTCCGCCCTTTGGCCCCCGACTCTCGAGCCGGATTCGAGAACGCTATGCCCGCGACACCACCAGAATCAAGATCATCCACCAATCTCTCGACAACAAAGTCGAGATTGCCCAGCTTTGAGCCACCGGGATGACCGGACATCAGAACCTCTCCCGCTGCAGGACCACCGGGAGTGGCGGACGGTGGCATCGCCGGGGCGATTCGACGATGCCACCGTCATGAAGGCCTGAGGGGGCCCTACGAGGAAAGCCTCCCCTGGCGGCGAGAGCGGTTCAATGGGGATGAATCCCCACTCAGATCCTCAGCCGGACCCACGCCCGGCGATGCAACCACTCCCCGGCGAACTGTCCGCTCTGGCACCTCCCCGGCGGGTCCCTCACCGGACAGTTCACCGGGAGGGCGCGGATCAGCTCGACCAGACGATCGACTGAAGCTCGCTGTAGGCCAACAGCCCGTAGCTGCCACCGTCGCGGCCCACACCGGACTGCTTGAACCCACCGAAGGGCGCTTCGTGGTTGCGCTGCAGGGTGTTGATACCCACGTTGCCCGAGCGCAGCTGCTTGGCGATGCCCCACGCCTTGGCGGTGTCCCCCGAGAACACATAGCTGTACAGGCCGTAGTCGGAGTCGTTCGCGATCGCGACGGCCTCGTCGTCGTCGTCGTAGGGCACCACCACCACCACGGGCCCGAAGAACTCCTCGCGCACCGGCGTCATCTCGGGAGTGCATCCCACCATGAGCGTCGGCTCGAAGTAGTAGCCCCGGTCCTGGTCACCGTGGCCGCCACCGGCGGCCAGCTCAGCGCCCTGTTCGAGCCCGGTGTTCATGAGAGCCTCGACCCGCCCGCGCTGGCTATCCGATATCAGCGGGCCCACCACGGTCGTCTTGTCGTTCGGGTCGCCCAGGGTCATGTGACCGGCGGCCTTCTGGAGCCCACCGACGAGGTGGGCATGGATCGAACGGTGCACGACGACCCTCGTCGGCGCGGTGCAGATCTGGCCCGAATGGAACGCCCACACCGAGGAGATCCCACCGATCGCAGCCTTCAGGTCGGCGTCCTCGCGCACGATGCACGCGCCCTTGCCGCCGAGCTCCAACAACAGGCGCTTGTTAGAACCGCCCGCCACCGCACCGATGCGCTGACCGACCGCCGTGGACCCGGTGAAGGAGATCATGTCGGTGCGGGGGTGCTCCACGACCGCCTCCGACGGCGCGACCTCCGAACCGACCACCACGTTGATCACACCCGGTGGGAACCCCGCTTCGTTCATCAGCTCGACCATCCGGATCACCGCGAGAGGATCCTGCGGAGCGGGCTTCACGACCACCGGGTTGCCCATCGCGAGGGCTGGTCCGATCTTGCCGGCCATGTTCACCATCGGGAAGTTGTAGGAGGTGATGCAGGCGACCACGCCCACGGGGGCCCGGTTCACCGCGGCGGAGATGAGCCCGCCGGGGGCAAGGGCGGTCGAGGGCATGACCGAAGGTTGGATCGGGTCGATGGTCGGTTCCATCGCGCCCCGTGCGTAGCGACGCAGACGGGCTGCCGCCTGGGGCACCTGGATGGTCGAGGCGGTGCGCAGGGTAGCACCCGTCTCCGCCACCACGAGCGGGATGAGCTCCTCGGTGTGCTCGTCGATCAGGTCCGCGGCCCGGTCCAACAGCTCCGCACGCCACTCGGGCCTGGTGCGCGACCACGAATCGAAGGCCTCCGCCGCAGCGTCGACCGCGGCCGTCGCCTGGGCCACCGAGGCTTCAGGTGCTGCCGCCACGACCTCCTCGGTGGCCGGATTCACGATGTCGTAGGTACCGGCACCGGCCACGCTCTCCCCACCGATGACGAGCCTGTATTCACGTCGGGCATCTGCAGCCATACCCGCAGCCTATGCACCCGTCCGCCGGTACCCGGAACGCAGTAGGCTCACCGGCGGAGCGCGGGCGCCGGACAACGGTCCATGCGCAGTCCGACCCCGACGACAAGGTGGTCGATGGTTTGATCCTCATCACAAGGAGAACGATCCCCATTGCCCACGACGACTCACGATGGTGTGCTGGCGGGTCGCGCACCGGGAGACCAAGCGCATGTTCCAACGATCCCACCCCCATGAGGTCGCAACCTCACAAGAGGGCCACGCCGACCGTGCCATGGCTGAGAAGGATCCGAAGCCCCTGGTTCGCCTGTCTCCGTTCGCCGCCGGGGCGCCCGATGAGCCCGGTCCGAAGGGTTCACCGTTCGCGACCGAGTCATCCGTCGAGACCCCGACCGAGAGCTCGACTGCAGACATAGCGCGCGAGCTGGCTGCTCTGACTGGCGAGAGCATTCCCGAAGCCGTCGAGAGGGCACTGAAGGAGCGCCTCGATCGGTACCGGCGCCGCGACGTGGGCATAGCCGAACGCCTCAGCCGCCTTAGCAGGGAGGTCGCTCAACTGCGAACGGGATCCGCGGCAGAGCACGCCCACCGACCAGGCCCACCGGATGAAGGGGTTGCCGCGCGCCCGCAGGAGAAACGGTCATCCGGCGCCCCCAACCGTCATCGCGTCGTCGGGGGGCACCGGTGAACCCACCCACCGGAGCACCGACACCCCACTTGGTGATAGACACCTCCGCCGCTCTGAGCATCATCAACGGTGAGGAGGCCGCAGCGGATCTCGCCTGTGCGATCGAGCGGGCGCCCCGACGGTCGATGTCGGCCGCGAACCTCGTCGAGTTGGCCTTCATCCTCGAAGAACACCTGGGCCCGGCGGGAAGGGGAATCGCGGAGCGTTTCGTGACCGAGGCGGAGATCGACGTGGTCGCGGTCGACCGGGTGGCGACCGAGCTCGCGATCCATGGTTGCTACCGTTACGGCGGTGACCAACGCCCTGGGCTCGGGCTTGGGCACTGCTTCACATATGCGGTCGCTGCGAGCATCGATCAGGCAGCCGTTCTGTGCACCGGCACCGCCTTCGACGACACCGATGTTGATGTCGCCCGGATCTGAGCGAAACACCGGACGGCCACGCAACGACCATCTCGGGTAGAGCCACGACGAGGCCATGACGATCATCGAGGAGACCTGGGAATCGAGCGGACCGACCGGCGGCACCTGAGCAGTGCTCGCCAGCGCGGACTCAGGTCGAGGCTCTGAAGCTCATCAGGGCTCGAAGTCGAGGCTCAGCAGCTCGATCGCGTTGCCCCGCACCAGCTTGCGACGGATGTCGGCGGACAGGTGGCCCATCTGCTTCTGAGCGACTTCCTTTGAGACCGGCCAGGTGGAGTCCGAGTGCGGGTAGTCGGTCTCGAAGCACACGTTGTCGACACCGACCCGTTCGATGTTGTCGAGCCCGTATGCATCGTCGAAGAAGCAACCGTAGATCTGGCGGAAGTAGTAGGTGGACGGCGGTTCGGGCACCTTGTCGACCACGCCGCCCCAGCCACGGTTCTCCTCCCAGACCTTGTCGGCCCGCTCGAGGATGTAGGGGATCCAGCCGATCTGGCCTTCGGCGTAGGAGAGCTTCAGGTCGGGATAGCGCACCAGCACCCCCGAGAACATGAAGTCGGCGATCGACGCCATCGCGTTGTTGAACGTGAGCGTGGACCCCACCGCCGCGGGTGCATCGGCCGAGGTCGAGGGCATCTTCGACGACGACCCGATGTGCATGTTGACCACCGTGTTGGTCTCCGCGCAGGCCTGGAAGAACGGATCCCAGTAGCCACTCGGATCATGGATCGAAGGCAGTCCCAGGTACGGCGGGATCTCCGAGAACGTCACCGCGTGGACCCCGCGGGCGGCGTTGCGGCGCACCTCGGCCGCGGCCTTGTCGGGGTCCCAGAGCTGGATGATGATCTGGGGGATCAACCGGCCACCTGAATCAGCGCACCACTCCTCGACCTGCCAGTCGTTGTAGGCGATCACGCACGCATCGGCGAGCTCTTTGTCCTCGGCTTCGTAGAACCGCTGGCCACAGAAGCGCACGAAGCTCGAGGGGAACGCCATCGACGCCTCGGTCCAGTTGACGTCCATGTCCTCGAGGCGGGCCTTGCGGTCCCAACAGCCCTTGCGCATCTCGTC
>CAYVYG010000209.1:0-6329 GCA_964454385.1 uncultured Microthrixaceae bacterium | reverse complement strand
GGAGGAGGCGGGCGCGGTGCGCAGCACCCGGGTGCCCGCCGGGAAGGGAGCACTGGTTACGGCCGTGGCGGGGCAGGGGCCCTGCTTCACGGAGGAGGCGGGCGCGGTGCGCAGCACCCGGGTGCCCGCCGGGAAGGGAGCACTGTGACCGAGGTACCGGAACATCTGCTCAAGCGCGCGCAGGAGGCCAAGGAGAAGGCGGCGGCGAAGAAGGGTGAACCCGGCGGTGACCAGGCCGTGTCCGGCGGTGACCAGGCCGCGTCCGGCGGTGAGGAGTCGGCTGGCGACTCGCGGATCCCGGCGCACCTGCTCGAGCGCTCCAAGGCTGCCAAGGCCCGAAAGGCCGGTGGTGAGGCCGAGTCGTCCGCTGGTGACGGCGGTGGCGGCACCGCGGTGGCCACCAGGCAGGAAGCCCCGGTGGCGGCATCGGCGGGGCTGCCGACCGGAGCCGGACCGGGAGGTCACACCCAGCGACTGTTGACAGTGGTCAAGTCCGGCTCGATCCAGGACGTGAAGGCGAAGCCACAGGACAAGGTGCACGTCTGGCCCCACCTGTTGGTCATCGAGTTCGTAGCGGCGCTGATCGTCACCGCGTTCCTGTTCATCTTCTCTTGGCTGGTGAACGCTCCGTTGCTCGAGCTCGCCAACTTCAACCAGACGCCGAACCCCTCCAAGGCGCCGTGGTATTTCCTGGGCCTCCAGGAGCTGCTCACGATGTTCCACCCGATGGTGGCTGGTGTGACCATTCCGGGGATGGGGATCTTCGTGTTGATCCTCGCCCCGTACATAGACAAGAACCCCTCGAACAAGCCCGAGGACCGCAAGTTCGCGATCTCACTCATGACCGTCCACGTGATGTTCTGGGCGGTGCTGGTGATCATCGGTTCGTTCTTCAGGGGACCGGGCTTCAACTTCACCCTCCCCTGGGTGGACGGGCTGTTCTTCGAGCTCTGAGGTGATCGGACGATGAACGGATTCTGGATAGCGGTACTGGTCTTCGCAGGGGTGGTGGCGGCCGCGTTCGCCCTGTTGGGCGCGGCCTCGCGACGCGAGGCGTCCTCGGCCACCCAGGGTGCCACCTTGAGCCGGGAGGCGGTCAAGCGCGACAAGGCCGCTCGCAAGGCGAAGGCTGCCGAGAAGGCGGCTGTGGGCCCAGCGAGCGGACGCGAGATCGAGTTGGCCGCCGCGTCGCAACGCTCCGCAGCCCTCGAACCGGTCGGTGAGAGGGCTCCGGTGACGTGGACCCCTCCGGATCCCGAGGTGCTCGACCAGAGCCGCCGGGCGTTCCTCAACCGCTCGGTGGTGGCGCTGATGGGCCTCGGCATCGCCGGTTTCGCGGCGGGCGCCTTCGCTGCGTTCCTGTGGCCTACCGGCTCCAGCGGCTTCGGCTCCAAGATCCGGGTAGGCAAGATCAGCGACATCAAGGCCGACATCGAGGCAAACGACGGGTTCCTCTACCAGCCTGAGGGCCGCATGTGGATCACCGAGTACCCGGCTGCTGCGCTTCCCAAGGCCGAACAGGTCTACTCACCCGCCGAGCTCACCGGCATGAAGGCTGGTCTGGTCGCCATCTACCAGAAGTGCCCGCACCTCGGTTGCCGGGTGCCGAGCTGCAACAGCTCCCAATGGTTCGAGTGCCCCTGTCACGGCTCTCAGTACAACCAGGTGGGTGAGAAGAAGGGCGGGCCGGCACCCCGTGGAATGGACCGGTTCGCGATGGAGCTCTCGGGCGACACCTTCATCGTCAACACCGGCCAGGTGATCGACGGTCCACCGATCGGGACCAACACCACCGGCCAGGAGGCTGAAGGTCCGCACTGCATCGGTGCGGCGACGGGCGAGCACTGAGCCGGACCGACCCCTGACATGACGCGGCTGGCCCGGTTCGTACCGCCGGGACACCCACCGCCTGAGAAACCCACGAGAACCAGATGATCCTCGCAAACACACAACAGAGCTTCGGATTCGCACTGCTCGCGATCGTGCTCATAGGTGCTGCCATCTACATCGTGGCCACCATCAGAGCTGGCCGTCGCGAGGTGGGTTCTGAGATCGAGCTGGCTCCCAACCGCAAGCAGTACCTCGACGACGAGGATCTCGAGGGACCCAGGCTGAACGCGGCCCTGTTCTCAGCAGCCGGTCTGCTGGCGATAATCGCGATCGCGCTGCCGGTCTACTGGTTGGGAGAGCCCGGGCGCCAGGAGAACGCGGTCGAGTCGTTCAACGAGACCTTCATCGAGCGCGGCCAGGCCCTCTACGAGACAGGAGCGCAGTGCGTGAACTGCCATGCGGGCGGGGGGGTCGGCGGTGTGGCCAGCTTCATCGTCAACGACCAGAACGGCCAGTTCGTGGCCCAGGTCGACTGGAACGCGCCAGCCCTCAACAACGTGTTGTACCGCTACTCCGAGGACGAGGTGCGCTACGTCCTCAACTACGGCCGGCCGGGTACGCCCATGGCCGCCTGGGGCGCGCCCGGTGGTGGCCCGCTCACGACCCAGCAGCTAGACGAGCTCATCGCCTACATGTGGTCGTTCCAGCTGACCCAGGACCAGATGCGCGAGGAGGTCAACGGCCTGGTAGAAGGCATCGATCCAGAGCTGGCGCAACGGCTGGCAGCGGTCAACAAGTCGAACGAGGGCATCGAGAGCCCCGAGACCACCAACCGGCTCTCGCGGGCCGACGAACTGGCACTCGGTGAGATCCTGTTCAACAACCAGGGGGTCGGCGCCGGCGCCTACTCGTGTGCGCGCTGTCACGTACCGGGCGCCGCCTACGGTCAGCCCTGGGAGCCTTTCGCCAGGTTGCAGTACGGATCCTTCGGCCCGGACCTCGCCGGCGTGGAGGACCAGGCCACCGAACAGCAGCACTTCGCGCTCGTGTGGGAGGGCATGGAGGAGGGAATGCAGTACTTCTCGCGCCGCCAGGGCAACCCGCAGATGCCCGGTTTCGGGCTTAACCCGAACGCAGGCCAGTCTGACGACGGAGTACCGGATCTCGGTGAGGACGGGATGTTCACCCCGGCCGAGGTGTGGGCGATGGTCACCTACGAGCGCAACCTCTCCAACGACTCGACGGTGAAGAGCCCGGGCGCGGGTACTTCGGAGTCCCCTACCTTCGAGGGTGTGGTACCACCCGAGGGTGACGCTGCCTCCTCGGGTGGTGCATCGGATGCCGCCAGCGCCTCAGGCGAAGCAGAGTGATCGTGGGCACAGGACCAAGGTGACAGGACCAAGATGTCAGTACTCGCAGCCATAGCTTTCGACCCCGCGATCCGCGGGGTGCTCGTAGTCGCCACCGGGGTCGTGGTCCTGATCGGTTCGACCTACCTGATCGTGTCCACCAACACCGGGTTCCGCCAGGGCTTCCTGATCACGATCGCAGCGTTGTCGGGATGGTGCTTCGTGATGGGCGCGATCTGGACCATGTACGGCATCGGCCTGCGCGGCAGGGATCCCTCCTGGATAGAGACCGAGATCAACTTCAGCCGTGACGATCCGGTCGCCACCGAGGTCGTCGAGGGTCTGCCGCGCACCGAGGATCTGCCCGACCCCGAGGAGGTCTACCAGCGCCTGGTCGCCGAGGACCCCGAGATAGGCGAACGCATCGAGGCGGCTGAGGGTGAGGGCTTCGTGCCCGAGAGCCTCACCCAGCTAGTCACCTTGATCCCCGAACAGAAGAAGGAGCTCGACGAGATCCTGGGCGACTGGCGGATCCTGCCCGAGTCCGATGCCCGGCGTGGTGATGCGGTCGCTGCTGCGGATGCCTCCCTGGTGGCAAACGATGCCTTCGGTGACCAGACCGCCGGCTCCTACACGGTGCTCGACGTCTACTTCACGGGCGGCAAGTCGGGTGCCGAGCCCGAGACCATCCCCGGTGAGGACGACCTGCTGACCAGGGCCTGGAACCGGATCATCACCACGCTGCAGTTGAAGAACCCGCCGTTGTACGCCGCGGTCACGGTGCAGAAGAACGTCCCGCAGTCCGTCGCCCCGGGCGAGGCGCCGCCACCGCCGGAGATCGACCAGAACGCTGACATCGTGACCGTCGTGTTGTTGCGCAACCTCGGTGACCGCCGCCTGATCCCGGCGTTGTTCACGACCTTCGTAGGGCTGATATTCGCCGTAGCCGCCTGGATGCTGCACAGCCGAGACAAGCTGGCGATGCAGACCCGGGCGGACTGGGACCCCGCGAGCGCGACCTGAGATGGGCCAGTACCTGCCGATCTTCGCACTCATGGTGCTGGCGGGGCTCTTCGCCGGCATCAGCTTCTTCGCCTCGAGGTTGCTGAACCCGCCCCGGCCGACCCCCACCAAGGTCGCTCCCTACGAGTCCGGGATCCTCGGCATCACCCCGAACCCCGAGCGGTTCCCGGTGCGCTTCATGCTCGTGGCGATGATCTTCATCGTGTTCGACATCGAGACGGTCTTCTTCTTCCCGTTCGCGATGGTGGTGGAGGACTTGGGTGGCTTCGGGATCGTCGCGATCCTCGTGTTCGCCCTCACGTTGTTCGAGTCGTTGCTGTTCCTGATCTCCAAGGGCGCGCTCGACTGGGGACCCGCCCAGCACCTGCGCCGCAGCTCCATCCGCGGTGCGGTCGCCGACCCGGCGCGGACCGCCCGCACCACTGTGAGGGCGGTCGGTGCGGCCGGACGCGAGGTCGAAGGCGACGATGGTGACGACTCACGTGATCCGGAGGCGGCCTGATGGGACTCGTCAGCGATGTCCGCGACGAAGGGTTCGCCGGTCTCGAGCACAACTTCCTCACCGGCCAGCTCGAGGACCTCGTGCGTTGGGCACGTCGACGCTCGTCGTGGCCGGCCACCTTCGGGCTGGCGTGCTGTGCGCTCGAGATGATGGCGACCGGCGGGCCCCACTACGACATGGCCCGCTATGGCATGGAGGTCTTCCGGGCGTCCCCGCGCCAGGCCGACATCATGATCGTTGCAGGCCGGGTGTCCCAGAAGATGGCGCCGATCCTGCGCAACGTCTATGACCAGATGGTCGATCCCAAGTGGGTCATCTCGATGGGTGTGTGCGCCTCCACGGGTGGCATGTTCAACAACTACGCCCTCGTGCAGGGGGTCGACACGGTCGTTCCGGTCGACGTGTACGCCCCCGGGTGTCCGCCCGGACCGGAGACGCTCATGCATGCGATCGTGACCCTGCACGGGTTGATCGAGACCGGAGAGATCCTGCGCCGGCGCGACCAGGGTGACGGCGGTGCCGGCGTCCGCATCGAGGAAGCGCCCGCTGCGCAGCGGGTCGCAGCGGAACCCGAACCCGTCGGCGTGTCGATCGGCGGGGAAGAGCAGGCACCCCACAGCGAGCCCGGCTACTTCGATGCAGGCCCTGATCTGGGTGCCGGAGGCCGCGAGTGAGCGGGGAGCCCGCTGGCGGGACCACCGACGACGACGGTGACCGCGAAGCGGAGGATGAGCTCACAGAGGCTCCAGACGATCAGGAGACCGCCGAGCGGGAGACCGCCGATCAGCAGGTGGGGGACGAGACAGCCGATCAGCAGGTGGAAGACGTCGAGCGGATCCACGGCGCAGCGGTGACCCGTATCGGGGGACAGTTGGTCCTCCACCCGGGCCGTGAGGACTACCTGGAGCTGGCCGAGACGCTTCGAACCGACGGTTACTGGCTCTGCGTGGATCTCTGCGGTGTCGACTACCTGATCTACGAAGCGGACCGGGGGCTACCCCCCGGTATCCGCGCGGAACGCTTCGAGGTCGTGGTGGGCCTGGTGGATCCGACCCGGAGGCGCAGGTTGCGGCTGCGGGTGCAGGTCCCCGGGGACGATCCCACCCTCGCCTCCCTGGTGTCGGTGCACCCGGGCGCGGATGGATACGAGCGTGAGACCTGGGACCTGTTCGGTATCCGATTCGAGGGTCATCCCGGGCTGAGCCGGATCCTCTTGCCGGACGAATGGGTGGGTCATCCCCTGCGCAAGGACTCTCCCGCGGGCGACATACCGGTGCAGTTCAAGGCTCCCAGGGAGTTGCGCAGATGACTGCCGAGGAGATCGGATCGCTGTCCGACGGAACCGACCAGCGGCCCGCTGACGAGGGAGGTGATCTGCGGGGCGAACCGACCGTCGGTGCGCCCGCGGAGGCCATGTTGAGCGACCTCCCCTCGCTGGACGCCGCGCGCTCGCGTCTGGTGGTCGACGAAGCGGTGCTACGGCTCACCGAGACCGAGGCCGAGGAACGTTCCGGGTACCAGCCGCCGACCGAGGAGGGACTCGGCGAGCGGATGACCACGAACATCGGCCCCCAGCATCCCTCCCCCCACGGTCTCCTGCGCCGCGTGCTCGAGCCCGACGGCCA
>CAYVYG010000208.1:0-6334 GCA_964454385.1 uncultured Microthrixaceae bacterium | reverse complement strand
GGGGCAGTTCGGTGATCTCGAGATCACTCGACTCCGCCAGTTCCTCCTCGATGATCTCGTTGCAGAGGTCGATGCACTCGTCGCAGATGTAGACGCCCGGACCCGCTATCAGCTTGCGCACCTGCCGCTGGGTCTTGCCACAGAACGAGCACTTGAGCAGGTCCCCACCCTCACCGAACTTCGCCACAGTGCTCCCCCGTCGTCAGCTCCCTGGCTGTCGTCTCCCCGGTCGTCATCTTCCCGGTTGTCATGTCATCGCCTCGCCGAGCCATGTCACATGGAACCACATCCAGCGCTCCCGTGTATCGATGATCGCGAGGATGGGCCACCAGACCCATCAGCGGACCGGAGCGATCGGCCCGGAGCTGTCGACCGCGTCGCGGGATTCGATCACCTCGTCGACGATCCCGTACTCCTTGGCCTCCGCCGCGGTCATCACGTAGTCGCGGTCGGTGTCCTTGGCGATGCGCTCGCGGTCCTGGCCGGTGTGGCGGGCGAGCACGTCCTCGAGGGTCTCCTTGAGACGGATGATCTCGTTGGCCGCGATCTCGAGGTCGGACACCTGCGCGTAGCCCGACTGCGCGTAGGGCTGGTGGATGAGGATCCGTGAGTTCGGAAGCGCGAGGCGTTTGCCGGGTGAGCCGGCGGCCAACAGCACCGCCGCGGCCGATGCCGCCTGACCCAGACAGATCGTGGTGATCTCGGGTCGGATGTACTGCATCGTGTCGTAGATCGCCATGAAGGCGTTGATGTCGCCGCCGGGGCTGTTGATGTAGATGCTGATGTCCCGATCGGGGTTCTCCGATTCGAGGAACAGCAGCTGGGCGCAGATCAGGTTGGCGACCGTGTCGTCGATCGGGGTGCCCAGGAAGATGATGTTCTCGCGCAACAACCGCGAGTAGAGGTCCGAGTAGCGCTCACCCCGGCTGGTCTGCTCGATGACGTTGGGGACCATGTAGCTGCGGGGCCCTGTTTGACCAGAGGGCTCTGTGTAGCTGAAGGGCTCTGTGTAGCTGAAGGGCTCTGTGTAGCTGACGGGCTCTCTGTGGCTGGGGGGATTCACTGCGTGTCGACTCCTGTTGGGGCAGGTTCTGCTGGTTCACTTGGTTCGGTCGGTTCGGAGTCCTCCGTCGCGGACTGCGGGGCACCCGCGTGATCGTGATCGTGACCGTGGTCGTGATCGTGTTCGGGCGGGCTCAGAAGGTGCTCGGGGATCGCCAGCCCGTCGGGGTCGACGACCTCGGCGTGGTCGACCAGCCACTCCATCGCCTTGCGGTTGGCTATCTCCGATCGTACCGCCGGGAGCTGCCCGGCGTCGCGGAGCTGCGCGATGCCGTCCTCGACGGACAGCTCCGTGCCGCCGAGGAACTCGACGACCTCGGCCTCGAGCTCGTCGTCGGTCGCCTCGAGACCCTCGGCAGCCGCGACAGCGCGCAGCGCCAGGTCCACCAGCACTCCCTCTTGCGCTGCTGAGCGCAGCTCGGTCGCGAACGAGTCCGGCTCCTTGCCCATGATCCGCAGGTAGTCCTCCATGGCGATGCCGCTCTGGGCGAGCTGACCGCTCATGGACTGAAGGCGCGACTGGAACTCGGCACCGACCATCGATTCGGGGGGCTCCAGGTCGACCAACTCGGCCAGCTCCGAGGCAAGCCGGGCCCTGACCGCGGAGCGGGTCATGTCCTCACGTCCCGATTCGAGACGACTCCGAACGTCGTTGCGGAACTCCGCCACGCTGTCGAACTCGGTGGCATCGGCGACCCACTCGTCGGTCAGCTCCGGCAGGTTGCGCTCCTGCACGGCGTTCACGGTGATCGCGTACTCCACGGCCTGGTCGTCGTCGGGGTCGGGATGCGAGGCCGTGAAGGTCACCTCGTCGCCTGCAGTGACACCGAGTAGCTGGTCGTCGAACGCGTCCACCACCGCACCCGAGCCGATCAGGTAGCTGTAGTCGGTCGCCTCGAGGCCCTCGATCACCTCGCCGTCGCGCGACCCCGTGAGGTCGATCACCACGTAGTCGCCGTCACCAGCGGCACGATCCACGTCGACGAGCTCGGCGTACTGGGACCGCAAGCGGTCCACCTGCGCGTCGATCTCGTCGTCGGAGACCTCCGGGCTCGGGACCTCCACCCGCAGGCCCTCATAACCCTCGATCGTGACCGTCGGACGCACCTCGACGGTCGCCTCGAAGGTGATGTCACCGGAGTCCTCACCCTCGGTGATGTCGAGCTCCGGCGGCGCCACGACGTCGACGTCGTGTTCGATCACAGCCTTCGCGTATCGCTCGGGCAGCTCGGTGCGGAGCGCCTCGCCACGGGCGTAACCGGGCTCGATCTGGCGCTCCAACAGCTTGCGGGGAGCCTTGCCCGGGCGGAAGCCGGGCAGGCGGACCTCCTTGGCGATCTCCTTCCAGGCAGCATCGAGCGCCGGTTCCAGCTCGGACTCCTCGAGGCTGACCACGAGCTTCACCTTGTTGCCCTCGAGGGGCTCGACTGTGCTGTTCACAAGCGGGAGGTTAGATCTTGTGGCGCTCCGGGCCCCAGCCGCGCCCGGCACGGCGTTACGCTCGCCCCATGTGGTCACACCGCTCCAAGCGCTCGATCCTCTCTGCGTGGTCGGAGGGTTCGATCGCTTCGTTCATGTCGGTGTGGTCGGTGGGCTCGATGCTCTCGTTCGCGTCGAGCGGGTCGATCCTCTCGATCGGCTCCGCAGGGTCGATCCTGTCCATAGGATCCGCAGGGTCGATCCTCTCGATCGGATCCTCCGGCGGGCTGTTGAGCTTGGGCCCGGGTCGGCTGCACCGCACCTGGTCCCAGGGATGGTCGCTACTGACCCGCGGCCCTGACCCCGAGCCCTGACCCCCGGGGTTCTGTCCTGCCGGGATCCCCGATTTCGGGTACCGGCGCAGGACAGAACCGGGGAAGGACCGCGAAAGGCTCCGATGGCGCCGGAAGATGCGGGCGCCGGTACTGTTGTCACCCGCCCCGGCCACCGGGGTTGCACGGGACGTGGCGCAGCCTGGTAGCGCACCTGCTTTGGGAGCAGGGGGTCGGGAGTTCAAATCTCCCCGTCCCGACCGATACCCGATAGTGTCGTAAGTCACCTACGAAGGGGCCACCGGATGAACCGTCGCAAGGGAAACCTCCGCATTCTGATCGCTCTGTTGGCGATGCTGTCCCTGGTGGCGGCCTCCTGCGGCAGCGATGACGGCGACGGCGAAGCAAACGCCGGCGGTGGTGGCGACTCCGACGGTTGCGAGGTCTCGACCACCGACGAGGGACTGGACGCGCTGCTGGTCCCCCAGAACTGCGACACGATCCAGGCGGCCGTCGATGCCGCCGATGAGGGCGACCTGGTCCTGGTCGACGAGGGCACCTACGAAGAGGCCGTGGACGTGACCACTGCCAACGTCACGATCAGGGGCACCGACCGCAACAAGGTGATCCTCGACGGTGGCTTCGAGCTCGAGAACGGCATCCGGGCGCTCGACACCGAAGGTGTGGTCGTCGAGAACATGACCGCGCGCAACTACGTCTCCAACGGGTTCTTCTGGACCGGTTCGGACAACTACCGCGGGTCCTACCTGACCGCCTACCGCAACGGCGACTACGGGATCTATGCCTTCGACTCCTACAACGGTCAGTTCGACAACAGCCTCGGGTGGGGCAGCCCGGACGCCGGCTTCTACATCGGTGAGTGCTTCCCGTGCAACGCGGTCATCGACAACGTCGACTCGCAGTACAACGGCCTCGGCTACTCGGGCACCAACTCCGGTGGCGAGCTGTACGTGATCAACTCGAGCTTCTCGAACAACCGCGCCGGCATCGTGCCCAACTCCGGGTCCTACGAGCTCTGCTACCCCGAGCGTGAATCGACGGTGGTGGGCAACGTGGTGCACGACAACAACTACCTAGACGGCCCGGGGATCTCGGTGTCGCTGCTGGCGCAGGGCAACGGGATCCTCGTCGCCGGCGGAGTGCGCAACACCGTGTCGCGCAACCTCGTGTACAACCACGACCGCACGGGAATCGGCCTCGTTCCGTTCCCCGAGTCCGACGCCAACGACCTAGCTCCGTCCGAGGACACCTGGGACACCCCGTGTGAGGAGACCCGCGACACCGAGATCCCACCTATACCCGACGACCAGTGCGTCGAGGTCGAGATCATCGGTGAGGGCTGCACGGTCATGTGGAATCCGATCGAGAACCGGGTGACCGACAACACCGTGGAGGCCTCGGGAGTGGCCGACCTCGCGGTCGGCACGGTCGACCTGACCAACTCGGGCCAGACGACCGACAAGCTGCGGAACTGCTTCTCGGACAACACCTTCTCCACGTCTGCGCCGAACGACCTCGAGGGGCTCGCACCGTGTGACGGTGACGGAAACGGGGGAAGCTGGGAGGACAACCCGCTCGATCTGATCGGCCTCATGGGCGAACCTGCGGAGGCACCTCCGAAAGAGGCCTACCAGACGACACCCGAGCCTCCCGAGCAGGAGAACATGCCCGACGCCACCACCAAGGTGCCAGAGCGGTTCACCGGTCCCGAGAAGCCCGACGTCGACTCCATCGAGTTGCCCTCCAAGCCGTCCTAGGGATCCGGCAGGTGGCGGGAACGGTGAGCTCCGACCAGCAGTCCCCACCGCGCCGATCAGCGGCGCGGACCCTGGGCGGCTTTGCGGTGTTGGCGGTGATCCTGACAGCTGCGACGACCCTCGCGCTCACGCTGCGCAGTGACCCGACGGCCAGGGAGGAGTCCCATGGACACCCGAGCATCGGAGAGCCCATCGGCGAACCGACCCGTTGGACCGGGCCCCAGGGCCGAACCGGTCAGTTCGTGGCAAAGTGCGCCTACAGCCACTCGGCACCCGATGATCCGATCGTCCACCACGGCCACCCGGGGCGCTCGCACCTCCATGACTTCTACGGCGCCGAGGCCACCGACGCGTTCTCGACCGCCGAGGCGTTGTTGGACAGCCCGACCACCTGTGACAAGCCCGACGATCTGGCTTCCTACTGGCAGCCCGCCCTCTATGATCACGGCGAGGTCGTCGAGCCGATGTCACTCGCTGCCTACTACCGTGCAGCCCCCGGAGTCGATCCCGAGGCAGTGGAGCCATTCCCGTTCGGCATGGAGCTGATCGCCGGGGACCAGACGACGACCAGCGCGGCCGAGATGGACGAGGCGGCCGGCTGGACATGCGGAAGCTCATCTCGACTCGCGACGGAGCCGCCGGAGTGCCCGGCGACCGCACCGCTTCACATGGTGCTCACCTTCCCGGACTGCTGGAACGGCAACGAGGTTCGAAGCGACGACTTCCGCTCACATGCCGCCTACTCGAACGACGGCGAGTGCCCCGCCGGGTACCCGGTGCACGTCCCCCAGCTCACGATGGCGATCAAGTACCCGATCACCGGCGCGGGACACGAGCTCGAGCTCGCGTCCGGCAACGTCCACTCCGCCCACGGCGACTTCCTGAACTCGTGGAACATGGATGGCCTCGAGCGAGAGGTGCACCAGTGCATCAACCGGGGCGCGGTGTGCGACCTGGTCAACAACCGCTCCGAGGACGCACCGTTCCTCGCGAACTGAGCTGCTCCGGCCGGCTTCTGGCCTGGCGCGACGGCCATCGGACCGCCCGGAGACCTCCCGGGGCGATGTGGGCCCTACTCGACGACCCGGATACCGCCGATCATGCCCTTGGTCTTGGTCCCGTGCAGTGAGCAGTAGTACGGGAAGTCGCCGACCTCGTCGAAGGTCACGGTGCCCTCGTCACCGGGATCGAAGTCGTCGGCCTCGATCTGTTGGAACTCGCCCTCGGTCACCGGCAACACGTTGTGGACGTTGCGTCCTTCGTTGACGAACTTGACGGTGGTGCCCTTGGAGATCTCGACGTACTTGGGCTTGAAGTTGTTGTCCACGGCGTCGATGGTGACCTCGGACTCGCCGGTCTCGGTCTTCATGTTCCCCTGGTCCATGAGATCGACCGCTTCGGTGGCGGCCTCGTCGGCACCGTTTCCGTCACCCGATGAGGAGTCGTCACCACAGCCTGCCAACAGGAGTGCGGACGCCGCGACCGCGGCTCCGACGTTTCGTATGCGCATGCAGGCGACTCTAACCACTCGGATCCCACGGTTCCCGTCGACACCCGGATAGCCATTCGACGGACCCGGCTAGTTTCTATACAATCTGTCCGGTATAGTTCCAACCGTGCTGGTGAGTCCTACCACCACAGCAGATGCCACCGGCCGCAGGTGGTGGGCGCTCGCGGTGCTGATCCTGCCGGTGCTGCTGATCTCGATGAACTCGACCGTGCTCGGGTTCGCGATACCAGAGC
>CAYVYG010000207.1:0-6360 GCA_964454385.1 uncultured Microthrixaceae bacterium | reverse complement strand
CAATGAACAAGACCGAACTGGTCGAGACGATTTCCCAGCGGACCGACATCTCCAAGAAGGACGTGCAGTCCGTCTTGGACGAGTTCGAGTCCATCGCCGGGGATGTGGTCGCCAAGGGCACCGACACCCTGACGATCCCGGGGTTCCTCAAGTTCGAGCAGACCTATCGCAAGGCCCGCAAGGCCCGCAACCCCCAGACGGGTGAGGAGATACACGTGCCGGCGTCCAACGCTGCGAAGGTGTCCGCAGGTGCCAAGCTCAAGAGCCGCGCCAAGGAAGGTCGCTGAGGAAGCTCACCCAGCAAGGCTGTAGATCCCCGCTTGGCTCTCGGGAGCACCTCACCGGTGTTCGCGGCGTTCCCACCTCGGAGGTGAGGCTCGTTGCGAACGCCGGTGCAGGACGGCCGCCTGATCACAGCCGATATCTGACAGCAGCCGACATCTGATCGCGTAGGCTCTCGGACATGAGTGACACCGAACGCCTGGCTGCCGGAGACCGGGCTCCCGCCTTCCACCTCGTCGACCAGCACGGTGACAGGCACCGGCTGTCGGAGTTCAAGGGGCACAAGGTGATGTTGTTCTTCTACCCGAAGGCCAACACGCCCGGTTGCACCACTCAGGCATGCGGGCTGCGCGACGTCGCAGACGAGATCGGCGACACCGTGATCCTCGGGGTGAGCCCCGACCAACCCGACAAGCTGGAGTCCTTCGACACCAAGCACTCGCTCGGGTTCACGCTGTTGAGCGATCCCGACCACAGGGCCGCTGAGGACTACGGCGTCTGGGGCGAGAAGAAGCTCTACGGCAAGACGTACATGGGGATCATCCGCAGCGCCTTCCTGATCGACGAGAAGGGCAAGGTCGAACAGGCCTGGTACAAGATCAGCCCCAAGGACACCCCCAAGAAGCTGTTGGCGGTCCTCGGCTGATCAGCGGTGTTGCCGATCAGGCGCTCTCGCGGTTCGCGTCGAGCTCGGCGAGGCGCGCCTCGAACTCACGGTCGGCTGCGTTGACCGCGATCTGGCGACCGACGACCGCAGCGATGACCGCCAGCGCGATGAGGGCCAGCCATCTCGCGAGGTGACTGGAGTGTTGCTCTGATCCGGAGTCTTCGCTCATGGCATCGACGATACCCGAGCGGCAACTCCGATACCCGACCATCCCGTTGGGAATGGCCCTCACGGCGCTGTGGGGTGGTGGTCGCCCGCGCTATGGTGGCGCCCGCTCCGGGCGAACATCGTCGGGAGCCACACCTGCCCGGGTGGCGGAACGGCAGACGCGGCGGACTCAAAATCCGCTGTCCGAAAGGGCGTGTGGGTTCAAATCCCACCCCGGGCACCAGCTCCATCCGGCCAACTGCGCGAGCTGACGCCCGCAACGCGGGCGCTGCGTCGCGCAGTTCGAGGTTCCGCGCGGCGCTTCATGGCCGGTTTCGAGCGCCTCGGAGGGTCGCTGCTCCGGGCTGCGCCGGGCGTACACTTGGCGCGATGTCGGTCGAGCGGAGGTTGCGCAACGTGGGCAAGCGGCTCGCGAAGCTTCGCGAGGAGCTGCGGGTGGCCGACGAGCAGGCTCTGCACTTCGCCGAGGTCTCCGACGACACGAGGATCCGATCGCTGGTCTCCGAGACCCCGTTGGCGGACCAGGAGTACCGCGAAGCCCAGCGAACGACCGACGCGATGGAACGCCACCGCAACGACCTGCGTGCCGAGATCGAGCGCCTCGAGAGCGAACAGGACGACCTGCTCGATCGCCTGGGCTAGGAGGTCCGGTCGTGCATCGGGAAGCGGGGCCACCGGTGCGCACCGGTGGCCACACGCTGAATCGGCGTGCACCGGATCCATCCGGACAGTGCCTACACTTGAGGTCTCGTCCTGATCGGTGTTCTCAACGGTCATCCGGGGCGTCGTCGGCGCTCGCCGTCAGCGATCGGGACCAAACGACAAGCCAGCGAGAGTCTTAGGAAGGCAATGGAGCCAACCCGGGTAGTAGTCGCAGAGGACGAAGCGATCATCCGCATGGACCTCAAGGAGCTGCTCCAGGAGGAGGGCTACGAGGTCGTGGGAGAAGCGGGTCGCGGTGACCAGGCACTGGCGCTGGTCACTGAGCAGCGACCCGACGTGGCGCTGCTCGACATCAAGATGCCGGGCATGGACGGGATCTCGGTCGCCCGGCACATCAACGCGCAGCGCATCTGCGCGGTGGTGCTCGTGACCGCCTTCTCCCAGCGCGAACTGATCGAGGAAGCCACCGACGCCGGGGTCCACGGATACGTGGTCAAACCCTTCGAACGCCACGATCTTGTCCCTGCCATCGAGGTGGCGCTGGCCCGCTTCGAGGCCGAGCGCCTGCTGGCCGAACAGGTCGCCAACGCCGAGGAGCGTCTCGAGGTGCGCAAGCTGGTCGACCGGGCCAAGGGTCACCTGATGGACGCGCACTCGATGTCCGAGAAGGACGCGTTCGGTTTCATCCAGCGAACCGCGATGACCTCGCGTCGCCAGATGCGCAACGTGGCGGAGGACATCCTCTCCGGAGTGCTCGCACCCGAGGCCGCATCCAACCGCTGATAGCCCTCACCGCTGAGCACCGCTCACGGCTGAGCACCGTCGACCGCTGAGCACCGTCGACCCCTGGACACAGCAGGATCCCCGACGATCTAGGGTCCGGGAGTGCCCATGTTGATGCTGATCGACGGCAACTCGCTCACCTATCGTGCCTTCCACGCGCTGCCGACCGACCTGCAGACCTCCTCGGGGCAGGTCACCAACGCGGTGTTCGGGTTCACCTCGATGATGTTGAACCTGGTGCGCGATCACCGACCGGACCGGGTGGTGGTCACCTTCGACCGTCCGGGACCGACCTTCCGTCACGAGAAGGTGCAGACCTACAAGGCGAACCGCGAGGCTGCGCCTGACATCCTGCGCCAGCAGATGGGCCTGGTACGCCAGGTGGTCGACACCTTCGCGCTGCCGATCATCGACGCGGAGGGGTACGAGGCCGACGACGTCATCGCCACCCTCGCCACGCAGGCCTCCGGGCGCGGGGAGGACGTGCTGATAGTCACCGGCGACCGCGACAGCTACCAGCTCGTGTCGGATCCCCACGTGCGGGTCCTCTACAACAGGCGCGGCGTGTCGGACTACGCGCTCTACGACGAGGCGGGCGTGGAGGACCGCACCGGCGTGACGCCGCAGCGCTACGTCACCTACGCGGCGCTGCGGGGTGATCCCTCGGACAACCTTCCCGGGGTCCCCGGCGTGGGCGAGAAGACCGCCGCGAAGCTGGTCAACACCTACGGTGACCTGGACGGCATCTTCGCGCACGTCGAGGACCAGACCCCGAAGCTGCGGGCGAACCTCGCCGAGCACGAGGCCCGGGCGAGATCCAACCTCGAGATGATGACGTTGGTGCGCGACGTGCCACTCGATGCCCCACCGCAGGCTCAGAGCCAGGGCGAGGTGGACCCCGACGCCGTCATCGACCTGTTCAACTTCCTCGAGTTCCCGAGCCTCGTCCCGCGACTGCCCGAGGCGTTCCCGGAGCTCTTCGGCGACGGAGCCACGGCTCCGGGCCCCGCGACCACTGTCCTGGTGCCCGAGGTGACCGTGGCCGGTGCTGCAGCGGATGTCGTGGCCGCGCTCGAAGCGGGCACCTCGCCCGGTCGGCTCGCGGTCATGGCGGCCTGGGAGGGCGAGCCCGGCCGATCCGCGCTCGCAGGCGTCGCGATCGTCACCGATGCGGCTGCCGGCGAGGTCTGCTGGGTACCGGCGGAGCTGGTGGTTGGACCACTGACCGAGGCGCTCGCAGAGGGTCGGGTGGAGGTGGTGACCCACGACGCGAAGCCACTCATCCGCACACTGCTGGACCTCGGGGCCGACCTGGTCGCACTCGGTGCCGACACGGCGCTCGCCGCGTACCTGATCGACCCCTCGGATGCTGCCTACGGACTGCCGGAGCTCCTGGTGAGGTATGCGTCCGCGGAGCTCCCCGCGGACGGCTCGCCCGCCGAGGGGCAGCTGGATCTCGGGGGAACCGGATCGGCGGTACCGGAGATCACCTCGGCGCGTGCCCTGGGTGTCGCGCACCTGGTCGGGCCGCTCGAGGGGGCGATCGAGGCCCACGGCCTCCAGCGGCTCACCGACGAGGTGGAGATCCCCCTGGTGCGGGTGCTCGCGAAGATGGAGCACCTTGGGGTCGGGGTCGACCGGCAGGTGCTCGAGGACCTCGCCGAATCGCTGCGCGCCCAGGTCGAGCTCGAACGTGCGGAGGTGATCGCTGCGGCTGGAGAGGAGTTCAACGTGAACTCGACGCCGCAGTTGCGCACGATCCTGTTCGACAAGCTGGGCCTGACACCCCAGAAGAGGACCAAGACCGGGCCCTCCACCGATCATCAGACCCTCGAGAAGCTGCGCGGGGAGCATCCGATAATCGACCATCTGCTCGCGTACCGCGAGGTCGAGAAGCTGCGCTCGACCTACGGCGAGGGCCTGACATCGGAGATCGCGGCCGACGGCCGCATCCACGCGACGTTCAACCAGATGGTGGCGCGCACCGGACGGCTGTCGTCGGATCAGCCGAACCTCCACAACATCCCGGTGCGCACCGAGACCGGGCGGCGGTTCCGGGCGGCGTTCGTTCCGGCGGCCGGGTACCGGTTGCTGGTGGCCGACTACAACCAGATCGAGCTCAGGGTGATCGCGCACCTCTCCGGTGATCCGGGGCTGGTCGAGGCGTTCAGGGGTGGTGAGGACATACACGACCGCACCGCGTCGCGGGTCTTCGGTGTGGCTGAGTCCGAGGTCACCGTCGAGCAGCGTTCCAAGGCGAAGATGGTCTCCTACGGCCTCGCTTACGGCATGGAGGCCTATGGGCTCGCCCAGCGTCTCGCGATACCCACCGGCGAGGCCCAGGAGATCCTCGATGCGTACTTCCAGGCGTTCCCGAGCGTGCGGGCGTTCATGGACCGCACGGTCGCGGAGGCGCGCGACCGCGGCTACACCGAGACCGCCTTCGGCAGGCGGCGTCGCATCCCCGAGCTCGCCTCCAGCCAGCGCAACGTGCGCATGGCGGGGGAGCGCCAGGCGATGAACGCACCTATCCAGGGCCTGGCGGCCGACATCTTCAAGGTGGCCCTGGTCCGACTGGACACCGCGCTGGAAGGGCGCGGTGAGCTCGCGCCACAAGCGCGTGGCCGAACTGACACCCACCAGCCCCGCCGGCGGCACCGCTGCGGTGTCACTTCGGCCGAAGAGGGGGAGGTGGAACCGTTCGAGGGGGAGGTGGGCCGGCTCGTGCTGCAGGTGCACGACGAGGTGATCCTCGAGGTGCCCGACGGCCGCGTCGAGGAGGCCTCGGAGGTTGTGCTGGAAGCCCTGAGAGGGGCCTTCGAGTTGGATGTGCCCCTCGAGGTGAACCTGTCGGTCGGCGCAAGCTGGGCGGAGGCCAAGGGTTGAGTGGAGGCCAGGGTTGAGTGGAGGCCCAGGGTCGAGCGGGTCGGCCGCGCAGGACCGCCACTGGTTCGAGGACATCGCGGATCACCTGGGTCCTGCCTACCTCCGCTATTCGTTCACCATGGGCACCGACCAGGAGGTCGGGTTCCTGATCGAGGTGCTCGGCCTTTCACCCGGCATGGTCGTGCTCGATGTGGGTTGCGGCCCGGGTCGCCACGCGCTCGGCCTCGCTCGTGCCGGAATCACTGTCATTGGTGTCGATATCAGTGAGCGCTTCATCGAGGTCGCCGTCGAGACAGGCGACCGTGAGGGCCTGTCGTCGTTACTCGAGTTCCACCGAGCCGATGCCCGGGAAATGGTCGGCGACGAGCGTTTCGACGGGCGCGATGTCGACGCGGCCATCTCGTTGTGCCAGGGGGCCTTCGGGCTCGGCGGTCCACCGGATGGTTCGGATCCGCAGAACCTCGGTGCCGACCGGGCGGTGCTCGAGGGGATCGGCTCGGCGCTGCGCCGGGGTGGACGGATGGCGGTTTCCGCGTTCTCGGCTTACTTCCAGGTCCGCTGGCTCGAGGCCCAGGACCACTTCGATGCCGCATCGGGTGTGAACCACGAACACACCGAGGTGACCGACGATTCGGGCGACTCGGTCCCCGCGGAGCTCTGGACCACCTGTTACACACCACGGGAGCTGGTGATGTTGGCGGAGAGGGCCGGACTGGTGGCGGATCACGTGTGGTCGGTCACCCCCGGGCGCTACCAGCGCACCGAGCCCACGATCGAGAGCCACGAGTTCCTGCTGGTCGCCCACCGTCGGTGAGCTCCGCCACCGAACTCGCCACTGAGCGTGTCGACGCCCGGCGAACTGTCCGGCGTGGCACACGCCGGTGTGGTCCCAGAGCGGACAGTTCGCCGGG
>CAYVYG010000206.1:0-6378 GCA_964454385.1 uncultured Microthrixaceae bacterium | reverse complement strand
AGTGGTGAAGATCAACGCCATCGAGGTGCCCGAGGGTGCGGGTCCGCAACTGGAGGAGCGCTTCGCGGCGCGCGCGGGCGCGGTCGAGGGCCAACCCGGCTTCCAGTACTTCCAGCTGCTGCGACCCACCGAAGGGGAATCCCGGTACTTCGTGGTCACCTGGTGGGACAGCGAGGAGTCCTTCCAGAACTGGATGAACAGCCGCGACTTCGCCGAGGGCCACGCCCCATCGGGCGGACCCGGACGGCCCGTGGGCTCCGGTGGTGGATCAACGAGCGGTGTCGACCCGGCAAGTGGGTCACGCCCGCCGGCGTCCACCGGGGCGACGCTCATGTCCTTCGAGGTGGTCGAACAGGCCGGTCCGAAGGATCCCGGGTGAGCCAGGAGGACCAGTCGATCGGGGCCCGTCGATGAGGGTGTGCGTGGTGGGTTCGGGTGGCAGGGAGCATGCGCTGGCCAGCGTGCTCGGCCGTCACTCCGAGGTGGTCGTGTCCCCCGGCAACCCGGGGATACCCGGCTCGGTTCCCACCGCGCCGGAGGACCTGGATGCGGATCTGTTCGTGATCGGTCCCGAGGCACCACTGGTGGACGGCCTGGCCGACCGGCTGAGATCGCAGGCGCGTCTCGTGTTCGGTCCCGGTGCCGACGGCGCGCAGCTCGAGGGTTCCAAGGCGTGGATGAAGGAGCTGCTGGTCGAGGCGGGAGTCCCCACCGCCGCCCACGGCACCTTCACAGAGACCGGAGCGGCGCTCGAGTACCTCGACACGATGGCCCCACCGTTCGTGATCAAGACCGACGGCCTCGCCGCCGGCAAGGGCGTGCTGGTCACCGAGTCCCTGACCGAGGCCCGCAACGGGGTCGAGGACTACCTGTCAGGGGTCGCCTTCGGTGATGCCGGACGACGCCTGGTGATCGAGGAGGGGCTCGTCGGCGAGGAGCTCTCGGTGCTCGCGGTGTGCGACGGGTCGAGTGCCGTGCTGTTGCCCGAGGCACAGGACTTCAAGCGGGCACTCGACGGCGACCGCGGTCCCAACACCGGTGGGATGGGCGCCTACAGCCCGGTCCCCGGTGTCACCCCGGAGCTCCTCGCGGAGGTCGCCTCGGACTTCGTGGAACCGACCCTCGCGGCCATGCGTGGAAGGGGAATCGACTACCGCGGTGTGCTGTATGCCGGGCTGATGCTCACTGCGGGCGGTCCCAGGCTGCTCGAGTACAACGTGCGCTTCGGTGACCCCGAGACCCAGGTCGTGCTGCCGCGTCTCACCTGTGACCTCGTGTCGCTGTTGGCCGGGGCCGCTGCGGGCCGGATCGACACCGAGGTGACCTGGTCGGACGATGCGGTCGTCACCGTGGTGTGCGCGTCGCAGGGCTACCCCTCGACGCCGCGGACGGGTGATCCGATCGAGGGTCTGCAGGCCGCGGCCGGCATCGAGGGTGTGGAGATCTTCTTCGCGGGTGTCGACGGTGAACCCGAAGCGCTGCGCACAGCCGGTGGCAGGGTGCTGAACGTGACGGGTCGCGGAGCCGACATCGCCACTGCCCGGAAGCGGGCCATGGACGGCGTCGCAGCGATCTCGTGGCCCGGGATGCAACATCGTGACGACATCGCGCTGCTGGCTTCAGAGGCGCGCCGGTGACCATATCGCCGGCTACCGATGCGCCGGCTACCGATGCGCCGGCTACCGATGCGCCGGCTACCGATGCGCCGGCTACCGATCCGCCGGTGACGGAGGCTCCGGTCGTGGGCATCCTGGGTGGCGGCCAGCTCGCGCGGATGTTGTGCGAGGCCGCCTCGCCCCTGGGCGTGCACGTCAAGGTGCTCGCCGCGCGGAACGACGAGGGAGCGCGCGGGGTGGCCCCCGAAGTGGTCACCGGTGACCCCACGGACCCCGTCGCGGTGCGTCGCTTCGCGTCGGGTGTCGACGTGTTGACCATCGACCACGAGAACGTGGACCACGCCTGTCTCGCTGAGCTCGAGGCTGGGGGGGTCATCGTGCGACCCACGGTCGAGACGATGACGTACTCCGACAAGGCGCACCAGAGACGGTCGTTCGCCGCTGCGGGGATCCCCGTTCCGGACTTCGTGGTGGTGGACCCGGCGACCGATCCTGCGCGGGCGAGTACCGCAGCCGGGGAGTTCGCTGAGCGACATCCTGGTGGACTGGTGGCAAAGTCCTCGCGGGGTGGCTACGACGGCCGTGCGGTGTGGATGCTGGACGCCGTGGACGGCGGCGGGTTCAGCTCGTTCCTGGAGGAATACCGCGGCGCGCCCCTGGTGCTCGAGCAGCGTCTGGATCTGTCCTGTAAGCTGGCCGTGCTGGTGGCGCGCCGCCGGTCGGGGGAGGTGAGCACCTGGCCGGTGCTGCAGACCGTGCAGGTGGACGGGATGTGCGACGAGGTCATCCATCCGGCGCCGGTGTCGGATGGCGTTGCGCACGCGGCCCGCGAACTGGCGGTCAGGATCGCTGAGCACACCGGCGCGCTCGGGGTCTTGGCGGTGGAGCTGTTCGTCACGACCTCTGGCGAGGTGATGGTCAACGAGATCGCACCGCGGGTGCACAACTCGGGCCACCTCACGATCGAGGGCTCCGCGACCTCGCAGTTCGAACAGCACCTCCGGGCGATCCTCGATTGGCCCCTGGGACCCACCCACATGTGCACCGGAGCTGCGGTGATGGCGAACGTGGTGGGGGTCGGACAGTACGAGCCGAGACGTCGTCAGGGTCTCGCGCTCGCGGAGGTTCCCGGGGCCCACGTGCACCTGTACGGGAAGACGCCGAGGGACCGTCGCAAGCTCGGTCACGTCACCGTGCTGGGCGACGACGTCGACGCGTTGCGACACGATGCCGCGACGTGCGCCGCGCTGTTGGGCGGATCCGGTGCGCGATGATGACCCGATGGGAACCAGGAGACGTGCACCATGAGCGCTGAGGCGGTTCCGTTCGCCGAGGGCGTCTCGGTGGGCGTCATCATGGGGTCGAGCTCCGACGAGCCGGTGATGGCCGGCGCAGCCGAGGTGCTCGGGGAGCTTGGCGTGACGCACGAGATGAGGGTCGTGAGCGCTCACCGGAGCCCTGAGCGGATGGTCGACTACGCCCGCAGCGCCCGCCAGCGGGGACTGTCGGTGATCATCGCAGGAGCTGGTGGGGCGGCGCACCTGCCCGGCATGGTGGCCTCGCTAACGACGCTGCCGGTGGTCGGTGTGCCGGTGCCGACCGAACACCTCGGCGGGCAGGACTCGCTGTTGTCGATCGCGCAGATGCCAGGCGGTGTGCCCGTAGCGACCATGGCGATCGGTGGCGCACGCAACGCAGGGTTGATGGCCGCCAGGATCCTCGCGGTCGGTGACCCGTCGCTCGCGGAGCGTCTCGAGGACCACCGCCTCGGACTGATCGACTACTCGCTGCGACAGGACAACTCGCTGCAGGGAGGCCCCGAGAGCGACTGAGGGTGGGTCACCCGGTCAGAACGTGCGGGACCACCCGCCGATGGACTCAGGATCCACCTCGCCGTGGAGCCATGCCCGGTCGATGTCGTCGTCGGGTTGCTCCTCCTGGGCTGCTGGCTCCGGAGGCGTTTCGGGCGTGGTGTCGCCGGAGAAGCGGGTGAGGCGCTCCTTGACCTGCTTGCTGGTCAGCTTGGGCCGGCCTGTCTTCTGGCGGCTCACGCCACCTGCCTCCAGTGCGCAGGAGATGCACATAGCGCCCTTGGAGACCCCGAAGGGGTACACAACGCACTCGCTGCAGAAGTCATGGCCGCAGCGCCGGCAGACCTCGTCGCAGACCGCCATCGGATGTCTGACACAACTCGCCACACACCGATGATCGACAGTTGCCCGTGAAGCCTTGAGCCTGCACTGGCGCGGCAGACCAGAATGGCGTGCGTGGATCGATCGTTTCGCAATCCCAACGTCCTCGCCGAACGCTACGCGAGCCCCGAGATCGCAGAGCTGTTCTCGCCGCGACACAAGATCGTGGTCGAACGCCGGCTTTGGGTCGCGGTCATGCGTGCCCAGGCAGAACTGGGAGTGCCGATCCCCGAAGAGGCCATCTCGGACTACGAGGAGGTGGTCACGGCCGTCGACGAGGCTTCCATCGCGGAGCGCGAGCGGGTCACGCGCCACGATGTGAAAGCCCGGCTCGAGGAGTTCTGCGACCTGGCGGGACACCAGTACGCGCACATGGCGATGACCTCGCGGGACCTCACCGAGAACGTCGAGCAGCTCCAGGTGCGCGAGGGTCTGGCCCTGTTGCGCACCAGGGTCGTCGCCGCGCTGGCCGGGTTGGCCCGTCTTGCTGTGGAGCACCGCGAGATGGTGATGGTGGGACGTTCGCACAACGTCGCAGCCCAGGCGACGACGCTGGGGAAGCGCTTCGCCAACGCGGGCCAGGAGCTGCTGGTGGCATTCGACGCGCTCGAGGAGCTGATCTCGCGCTATCCGTTGCGCGGCCTGAAGGGACCTGTCGGCACCCAACAGGACCAACTCGACCTGTTCGATGGTGACCGCGCGAAGCTCGCGCGGTTCGAACGCCGTGTCGCAGAGCACCTGGGGTTCACCGAGGTCTTGGAGAACGTCGGCCAGGTGTACCCGAGATCGCTCGACTTGGAGGTCGTGTCACGGCTGGTCCAACTCGTGTCTGGGCCTGCATCGCTCGCGGTGACGATCCGGCTGATGGCCGGCGACGAGCTCGTGACCGAGGGGTTCCGTGAAGGACAGGTCGGCTCATCCGCGATGCCCCACAAGATGAACGCGCGCAGTGCTGAGCGCATCGGCGGTTTCAAGGTGATCCTCGATGGCCACCTGGCGATGGCGGCGGGGCTCGCCGGTTCGCAGTGGAACGAAGGCGACGTCTCGTGCTCGGTTGTGCGCAGGGTCCTGTTGCCGGACGCGTTCTTCGCGACCGACGGCGTCTTCCAGACCTTGCTCGACGTGCTCGACGGGTTCGGGGCCTATCCGGCGGTGGTCCAGCGCGAGCTCGACCGGTACCTGCCGTTCCTCGCCACCACGAAGGTGCTCACAGCGGCGGTCAGATCCGGCGCCGGTCGCGAGGAGGCCCACGAGGTCATCAAGGGCCATGCGGTGGAGGTGGCACTCGCGATGCGCGAGCAGCCGGGCGCGGACAACGACCTGATGCAGCGCCTGGCGGACGACGAACGGTTGGGACTCGACCGGGCAGCGCTGCTGGAGGCCCTCGGTGATCCGCTGTCGTTCACCGGCACCGCAGATGCGCAGGTCGATTCCTTCGTGCGACGGGTGGAGGAGATCGCCGAATCCCATCCCCGAGCGAGCAGCTACCAGCGAGGGGAGGTCCTGTGAGCGTACTGGGCGAGGTCCCTGAGCTGGGACTGCGACGCGTTCACCGCGGCAAGGTGCGGGACCTCTTCGAGCTCGATGACACGACGCTGCTGATGGTGGCCAGTGACCGTCTGAGCGCCTTCGACGTGGTCATGGGCCAGCCGGTTCCCGACAAGGGCAGGGTGTTGACCGCGATGTCGGCGTGGTGGTTCGAGGAGCTGTCCGACGTCGTGGCGAACCACCTGATCTCCACGGATCTGTCCGCGCTACCGGAGCACGCTCGCATCTCGGAGCTGGCCGGCCGGATCATGGTGTGCCGCCGGGCGCGGATGTTGCCGGTGGAGTGCATCGTGCGCTCGCATGTCGCGGGTTCGGCATGGAAGGAGTACGCGCTCCACGGCACCATCCACCACATGGCGGCGCCGCCCGGGATGGCTGAGGCCGACCGTCTCCCCGAGCCGATGTTCACCCCGTCGACCAAGGCAGCGGTCGGTGACCACGACGAGAACATCACCTTCGACCGTGCCGTCGAGCTCGTCGGCGCAGAGATGGCCGATCGTCTCCGCGCGGTGAGCCTGGAGGTCTTCGACCGGGCGCAGCGGCGGGCCTCCGACGCAGGGTTCATCCTCGCGGACACCAAGTTCGAGTTCGGTCTGATCCCCTCGGCGAACGGCGCCGGTGAGGAGCTCGTGTTGTGCGACGAGGTGCTCACACCTGACTCATCACGCTTCTGGGAAGCGCGGGACTGGTCGTCCGGTGCCACGCCCCCCGGCTTCGACAAGCAGCCTGTGAGGGATCATCTGGACGGTCTGGACTGGGACAAGACCCCACCGCCCCCAGCGCTGCCCGAGGAGGTGGTGGCTGCTACCGCGCAGCGCTACCGCACTGCCTATGAGCGCATCTGCGGCCGGTCACTAGACGAGTGGCCGGGGGCGTGACCGAGTGGAAGGCGCAGCTTCGAACGAACCCCTCGGTCGGGGTGCCCGATGAGCAGTCGTGATGTGGAAGAGTTGGGCCATGACCTTTGATGTGGTGGTTGAGGTGAGCCCGAGAGCCGGGATCGCGGACCCGGAGGGTGCCAC
>CAYVYG010000205.1:0-6390 GCA_964454385.1 uncultured Microthrixaceae bacterium | reverse complement strand
AGCCGGACAAGGGCCCGGTGCGAACGGTTCGGGGGGTTCGTTCGCACCGGGCCTCCGGCTTTCCGCTCCGATCATCCGCGGGATCACCTGTCCACCGAGGTTCCGCTGCGCGGAGTGAGATGCCAGACTTCCCTCGTGACTGAACCGGTTGTGAACAAGCTCGCATCCACCGATGCCTTCGTGGTGGTCGACCTTCCCCAGGCGGACCGGGCCGATGGGATCGTGCGCTGCGCCCGCAAGGTGCTGGTGGACTCCACGAAGGCACTGGCGCGCTCTCGCACCTATTCGTGGGCGCTGCTCGGACACAACACGAGTGGTGCCTCCGCCGGCGTGAACGCCGAGGGCGAGGGCCGCGCTGCCGCCATCGAGGCGTTCTGCGCCGAGCTCGAGCCCGACATCCGTGCCGGCAGGCTTTCACTGGGCCCCGGTAAGGGAGTCGACGGTGAGGATCTGAAGGGCCTCGGGGCGGTCACCGCCGCCGACCCCGGCAACTTCGCCGCGGGCATCATCGCGTGCGCCGAAGCCGCGAGGAATCACGTGGTGGGCGGATCCCAGGGGTTGCGCTCGGCAACCGTGGCCGTCGAGTTCGATGGAGGCACCGGCGAGCGTCTGACCGAAGCCCTCGATGCTGTCGGGGCCGAGATCATCGCGTCCGGACCCGACGCGCTGCGCACCGAGGCCGAGGTCCTGTTCTTCGGCTCCAAGCCCTCGCTGATCGACCACGAGAGCGCCGCGGAGCTTCCCCACCGAGTGCTTGTTCCCACCGCGGTCCCGGCGTTCACTCCGAGGGCTCTGGCTGTGGCACGACGCAGGGAGATCCTCGTGTTGCCCGACTTCCTCACCACGGCGGGCCCGCTCGTGGCGCGCATCGACGGCGACCCCGCGGCGACACTCGCCGAGCTCACCACGAGAACGGTCCGACACGAACACGGAGCCGTGCTCGGTGCGTGCATGATCGCGGAGGAGTACCTCGCGACGTGGTGCGACGAGCTGCCCTTCGGACGCCCGATCGGTTGAACCACCCGATGACCGGACCCAGCCGATGACCGGACCCAGCGAGCGAACATGACCGAGGACCGCCGGGAGCTGGTGCGTTACGCCTGGCTCTCGGTCGCGGCCGCCGTGATCACGATGGGGATCAAGTTCACGGCCTTCCTCGTCACCTCATCGGTCGGGCTCCTATCGGATGCCATGGAGTCGACGGTCAACCTGGTGGCCGCGACCGGTGCGGTGGTGGCGCTCACCGTCGCATCGCGTCCGGCGGACGAGGAACACGAGTACGGCCATGCCAAGGCCGAGTACTTCGCATCCTTCGCCGAGGGTGCGATGATCATGCTCGCGGCGGTCACGATCAGCTGGAGCGCGGTGGACCGACTCCTGCACCCTGAAGCGATCGATCGTCTCGGGCTGGGGATCGCGATCTCGCTCGTCGCATCGGTGATCAACCTGGCGGTGGCGCTCGTGTTGCTGCGAGCCGGGCGCAGGCACCGGTCGATCACCCTGGAGGCCGATGGCAAGCACCTGATGACCGACGTGTGGACCACAGCAGGGGTCATCGCAGGCGTCATCCTGGTCGGGATCACCGGCTGGGACCCCCTCGACCCACTGATAGCGCTGCTCGTGGCGCTCAACATCGTCGTGGCCGGGTTGCGACTGGTCGTGCGCTCCAGCCGCGGTTTGATGGACGCGACGCTGCCGATACACGAACGCGAAGCCATCGCCGAGGTGCTCGAACGCCACACCTCGGCCAACACGCTCTTCCACGGCCTGCGCAGCCGCGAGTCGGGTCACCGCGCGTTCATGTCGGTGCACGTCCTGGTGCCCGGCGCCTGGTCGGTGCAGCGTGCGCACAACTTCGTCGAGACCGTCGAGGCCGACCTGCGAGATGCCGTCGAGGACCTGACCGTCGACACACACATCGAGCCTCTGGAGGACCCGCGCTCCTTCTCCGATGAGGGGCTCGATCGGCGCAGCGTGCCGCCGTCGGCAGCGTCGGGGCTGACCAGCGGACGGCGTCAACGTCCCTCACGATGACCCCCGGCCTGTTGACGCACCGGCAGCTTGACCGCAGAATCCCACGATGGACTGGCCTCTTCGCTGCGGGATCTTCCTCGCCCCCTTCCACCCCGTCGGACAGGATCCAACGCTCGCGCTGCAGCGCGACCTGGAGCTGATCGAGCTCCTCGACCGCCTCGGCTACCACGAGGCGTGGATCGGTGAGCACCACTCCGGCGGATACGAGATCATCGCCTCGCCGGAGGTGTTCATCGCAACTGCGGCAGCCCGCACACGCAACATCCGACTCGGCACCGGCGTGGTGTCGCTGCCCTACCACCATCCTTTCATGGTCGCGCAGCGACTCGTCGCGCTCGACCACCTGAGCCGCGGACGCGTGATGCTGGGCGTCGGCCCCGGAGCCCTTCCCTCCGATGCGTTCATGTTCGGGATCGATCCAGCCGACCAACGCCACCGCATGGAGGAGTCGCTCCGGGTGATCCTCGAGCTGCTCCGCGGCGAGGGACGTGTCACCGCCGAGAGCGACTGGTTCACACTGCGCGACGCCGCACTGCACCTGCGCCCCTACACGCTCCCGCATCCCGAGGTGGCGGTCGCTGCGATGATCTCGCCCTCGGGACCCCGGGCGGCGGGACGCTTCGGTTGCTCCCTGTTGTCGATCGGAGCGACCCAACGAGCCGGGATCGACCTGTTGGGTCAGCACTGGTCGGTGCTCGAGTCACGAGCGGAGACCTTCGGGAACCGGGCGCGCCGAGAGGACTGGCGTCTGTTGACCCTGATGCACCTGGCTGACACCCGCGACCAGGCCCGCCGCGACGTGGCGTTCGGCCTCGCGGACTACGCCCACTACTTCCGGGACGTGGCCGCCCTGCCGATCTTCCCCGACGCTCCCACCGATGAGCTCGTCGACACGCTCAACGGCAGTGGAGCGGCAGTCATCGGGACTCCCGCTGACGCGATCGAGTTGATCGAGGAGCTCGTCGACCAGTCCGGTGGATTCGGCACGATCCTGTTGCAGGCCCACGAGTGGGCCGATACCGCGGCCACGAACCACAGCTACGAGCTGTTCGCCCGCTACGTGATGCCGCACTTCGACACCCGGACCGCTTCGACCGCGGAATCGAAGTCGTGGGTCATGTCCAACCGCGCGGAGCAGATGGGAGCAGCGATGAACGCCATCGGCGCGGCCATCGAAGAGCACGCGCAGGACGAGGCGGCCCGGGGCCGCTGAACCGCGCCCCGCCAGGCGGTAGCATCGGCGACAGGACATCAACCCGTCCGGGAGAGTCCGTCCCGGTGCCCCGATGCAACCCGCGTCGGCGCAGCGCGACGGCGCCGAAGGAGCAACCGCCCCGGAATCTCTCAGGCACCCAGGACCGGACGGGCTCCTGCTCTGGAAAGCAGCCGCAGCTGCGGCTCACCGAAGGTGAAAGCCGGCTCGCCGGTGAATCTCTCAGGTTCCCATGACAGAGGGGGCGACGGAACGAACGCGCCACGGGAGCCGAACGAGATGACCGACGACCACCATCCCTCCACGCCGCTGCCCAGCGGTGCCGCACACTTCGCGACACGTCACCTGGGACCCGACGACTCGGAGGTCTCGCTGATGCTCGCAGAGCTCGGGTATCGATCCACCGCCGAGCTCGTGGACGCGGCCGTGCCCGAAGCGATCAGGGACCGTCGGGCTCTCGGACTCGCAGACGTCGTTTCGGGTGCGGGCAGCGGCGACGAGGCCGCGATCCTCGCGAGGCTCACCGAGCTCGCCGGGCGAAACGAGAGCACCACGAACCTCCTGGGATGCGGATGGTACGGGACGATCACTCCCGCTGTGATCTTGCGCAACCTGATCGAGAACCCGGCTTGGTACACCGCCTACACGCCCTATCAACCCGAGATATCCCAGGGTCGCCTGGAGATGTTGTTGAACTTCCAGACGATGGTCGCGGACCTGTGCGGGATGGACATCGCGAACGCATCGATGCTCGACGAGGCGACCGCCGCCGCCGAGGCGATGACCCTCGCTCGTCGCATCTCGCGCGCGAAGGGCAACGTGTTCCTGGTCGACGCCGACTGCCATCCACAGGTGCTCGACGTCATCGTGAGCCGGGCCCAACCCCTGGGGATCGAGGTGCGCGTGTTCGACCCCGACCGCTCTCCCCTGCCCCTCGAGCACGGGACCTTCGGCTTGCTCGTCGCCTACCCGGGCTCCTCGGGGGTGGTGCGCGACCACCGCGAGCTCGTATCGGGTGCTCACGAAGCCGAAGCGGTCGTGTGTGTCACCACCGACCTGTTGGCCCTGACGCTGCTGGAGGCACCCGGGCACTGGGGGGCCGATGTGGTGGTGGGCTCCGCTCAGCGCCTCGGGGTGCCGATGTCATACGGCGGACCGCACGCCGGATTCATGGCTGTCGACGAGCAGGCCAAGCGGGCCCTTCCCGGCAGGCTCGTGGGAGTCTCGGTCGACAGCGCGGGGCGACCAGCCTTCCGGCTCGCGCTGCAGACCCGCGAGCAGCACATCCGTCGTGAGAAGGCCACCTCCAACATCTGCACCGCTCAGGTCCTGCTGGCGAACGTCGCCGCCGCCTATGCGGTGTACCACGGCCCCGAGGGTCTGACCGCCATTGCCCACGCAATCCACGAGAGGACCTCGTCGTTGCGTGCACAGCTTCTGGCACGCGGGCACCGCGTCGAGGGTGGAACCTGGTTCGACACCCTGACTGTGGCGGTTCCCGGGCGCGCCGGCGACGTCGTCTCGTCGGCGCTCGCAGCGGGGATCAACCTCCGCCCGCTCGATGCCGACCGGGTCGCGCTGAGCATCGACGAGACCATCACCGACGAGGTCGTCGATCGCGTTCTCGCAGCGTTCGATACGGTCGTCCCGACACAAGGCGAACCTCCCCACGGCCGGTCTGTCGGTGGCATACCTTCGGAGCTCGAGCGCGCCAGCGGTTTCCTCGAACACCCGACGTTCCACGCCCACCGAAGCGAGACCGAGATGATGCGCTACCTGCGCAGGCTCGCTGATGCGGACCTGGCGCTCGACCGCACGATGATCCCGCTCGGATCCTGCACCATGAAGCTCAACGCGGCGACCGAGATGATCCCGGTCACCTGGCCCCCGTTCTCCTCGATCCATCCTTACGCACCGGCCGAGCAGACCCGCGGGTACCAGCAGCTCATCGCGGAGCTCGAAGCAGCTCTGTGTGTGATCACCGGATACGACGCGGTCTCGCTCCAGCCCAACGCCGGCTCCCAGGGTGAGCTGGCAGGGTTGCTCGCAATATCCCGCTACCACGCGTCGCGCGGGGATTCCGGGCGAGACGTCTGTTTGATCCCCGATTCGGCGCACGGCACGAACGCCGCGAGCGCGGTGATGGCCGGCATGCGGGTGGTCGTGGTGGCGACCGACGGGTCCGGCAACGTGGATCTGGAGGACCTCGAAGCGAAGGCGGTCGAGCACTCCGGGAACCTCGCAGCCGTTATGGTCACCTATCCCTCCACCCACGGGGTGTTCGAATCCGGCATCGGTGAGCTGTCACGCATCGTGCACGGCAACGGGGGCCAGGTGTACGTCGACGGCGCCAACCTGAACGCACTGGTGGGCGTGGCGAAGCCCGGGTTCTTCGGTGGGGACGTCAGCCACCTCAACCTGCACAAGACGTTCTGCATACCCCACGGAGGTGGTGGTCCCGGCGTGGGACCGGTCGCAGCGCGTGCGCATCTGGCGCCGTTCCTGCCGGGCCACCGCTTCTCCCCCAGGGAGAACGAGCGCAACATCGCGACCGTCGACGATCCCGACGGCCGTCCGACCATCTCTGGCGCGCCGTTCGGTTCAGCGGGAATCCTGCCGATCTCGTGGGCCTACATCGCCCTGATGGGCGACCGCCTCGTCGAGGCGACGGAGCTCGCGATCCTCAGTGCCAACTACGTTGCCGGGCGCCTCGCGTCGCACTTCCCCGTGCTCTACTCCGGAGCCGATGGCCTCGTGGCGCACGAGTGCATCCTCGACCTGCGCGAGATCACCAAGGAGACCGGCGTCACCGCCGAGGACGTGGCGAAGCGCCTGATCGACCACGGATTCCACGCCCCCACGCTCTCGTTCCCGGTGGCGGGCACCCTCATGGTCGAACCGACCGAGTCCGAGTCCCTCGCGGAGCTCGACCGGTTCTGCGATGCGATGATCGCGATCAGCGCGGAGATCGACGCGGTCCGCGACGGGACCTGGCCACGAGACGACAACCCGCTGTGCAATGCACCGCACACGGCCGCGGACGTGGGCGCCGACTCATGGGAGCATCCCTACCCGCGCAGCCTCGCCGGTTGGCCCGCCGATCGCGAGCCGCACGGGCCCGCCAAGTACTGGCCTCCGGTGGG
>CAYVYG010000204.1:0-6421 GCA_964454385.1 uncultured Microthrixaceae bacterium | reverse complement strand
CCGGCGCAACCGGCGGGGAACCCCCCGCATCGGGCGAGGCTCCCGCCGAGCGTCCCGAGCCCTGCGAGGGAGGAAACCCCTTCGTGCTGGACACCTCCGACCCCGAGGTGGCCGCTGCCGTGGAAGCCTGTTCAGACCTCCAGCCCGGCTTCGGTGGCCCGCCCACCGGTGCCGAGGAGTCCGTCCCGGACGGCGCCGCTGCCGAGGAGAGCTGACCGCCGGAGCCCCAGCGGTGCCGAGGGTCCGGAGCGCACACGACCTTGTCCCCGGGGTGATCGTAGGATGTGTTCACATGGAACCGGCCGACACGAGACCCGACGCTCGTCGAGTCCAGCTCGAGGCGTTGCGGGCCCTGGGCCCGGACGGGCGGTCCGAGCTGGTGGAATCCCTCAGTGAGGACATCCGTCTCGTGACCCTCGCTGGGATCCGCGAGCGAACCGGCGAGGACGACGAAGCCGCGCAGGTGGGGGAGTTGATCGCGCTCTGGCACGGCCCGGCCGCGGCAGCCGCCGTCGCTCGCCGGTTCCCGGCCCCCTGAGTCCCATGTCGATGTTCGACCTGCTCGGGGTGGTCGTAGAAGCGCTCGATTCCGAGAACGTCGTCCACATGGTGGCGGGATCGGTCGCGAGTGCCAGGCACGGCGAAGCCCGTGCCACCCAGGACATAGACATCGTCATCGATCCTTCGCCGGATCAGATGGACCGACTTCTGCACCGGCTCCGAAGCGGGAACCTCTACGTCGGCGACGGGCACGCGGCGCTGGCACACCGATCGGCGTTCAACGTGATCGATACCCGGTCGGGCTGGAAGGTCGATCTCATCGTCATGCGGGACCGCGAGTTCTCCCGCGTGGAACTCGGCCGGCGACAACCCGCGACGTTCGGTCCCGTCGAGACACATGTGGCCTCACCCGAGGACTGCGTTCTCTCCAAGCTCGAATGGGCTTCCGGCAGCGGATCGGAGCGCCAACTCCGAGACGTGCGGTCCCTTCTCGCCATTCAGGGTCCGTCGATGGACACTGCCTACCTGGAGCGATGGGCAGCTGTGCTCGGTGTGTCGGACCTCCTCGCCGAGGTTCGCCCACAGCCCGGCACCTGACGGTGACCGCTTTCCGCGCAACGGTCGGTCACGGCTGACTACGGTCCCCGCCGTGGATCAACGACGAAACGACGCTTCGGGGGAACCGCCATGGCGGTGATCGAGGCAGACGGGCTCACCAAGCGGTGGGGTGACTTCACCGCGGTCGACTCGCTCGACCTGTCAGTCGACGAGGGGGAGTGCTACGCGTTCCTCGGCCGCAACGGTGCCGGCAAGTCCACCACCGCACGCATGCTGCTCGACTTCCTGCACCCCACCGAGGGTTCGGTGAAGGTGCTCGGCGGCTCGGGGCGCGACCCCGATGTGCGGGCCCGCATCGGCTACCTGCCGGGTGATCTGAACCTCCCGAAGACCATCACAGGCTCCGAGGCGATCTCGTACTTCGGCTCCATCGGCAGTCCACCCGAGTGGGCCGAGGTCGACGAGCTCATCGAACGGCTCGGGATGAACCGCAACCGCCCGTTCCACAAGCTCTCCACCGGAAGCCGCCGCAAGGTCGGCCTCGTGCTGGCGTTCATGGGTGACCCCGATCTGCTGATCCTCGACGAGCCGACCAGCGGCCTCGACCCGGTGCTGCAGGAGACCTTCAGGGAGATCCTCAACGAGCGCAGGGCTCGGGGCGCCACGGTGTGGATCACCTCGCACGTGATGTCGGATGTAGAGCACGTCGCGGACCGTGTGGGGCTGATCGACAACGGCCGTCTCGCGCAGCAGCTCACGATGGACGATCTGCGCCGCCAGACCACCGGCGACATCCAGCTCACCTTCCCCGATCCGCCCGATCCCGCGTCGTTCGAGTCGATCCCCGACGTGAGCGGGGTGAGCGTGCTCGGCAACGACCTCTCGCTGCACGTCGACGGACCCGTCACCGCCGTGCTCGCCCGGGCGGCCGAACTGGGCGCGACCGGGATCCGCACCACCCAGCAGGAGCTCGAGGACATCTTCCTGGAGACCTACTCGGAGTCGGACCGATGAACCGGGGCTGGCGCATCTACCTCCGCTGGATGCGCGACCGGCGTCGCTCCACGATCGTGTGGAGCCTCGGCATCACCGCAGTGAGCGTCGTGACCGCCGCGTTCTACCCCAGCCTCACCAGCGCGGCGGGCGGTGCGCTCGGCTCGGACGCGAGCAGCCCCATGTCGTCCATGTTGGGACTCGGAGACGGCGTGAACCCGTCGACACCGGTCGGGTTCCTGTGGTCGCTCAACTACTCCAACCAGCTGCCCTGGCTGCTCATGGCCCTCGGCATCGCACTCGGAACCGCCTCCATCGCCGGTGACGAGTCCGACGGGACGCTCGAGTACCTGCTCGCCAAGCCGGTGACGCGCACCGAGATCGCGTTTGCCCGCTTCGCCGGCATGTTCACCGTGCTGCTGGTCGCGTCGGTGGTGAACCTCGTGGGCGTGGCTGTGACGATGCCGCTGTTCGACCTCACGGACCCCGTCACGGTCACCGCCCTCGACGGATCGACCTCCACCGCTGCCGGCGCGTCGGTGGGGGACCTGTTCGTGGGTGGCCTGAGCGCCATGGCGGTCGGTCTCGGATCCGGCGCGATCGCGTACTTCCTCGGTGCGGCTACCGGACGCCGGGGCCTGGCGCTCGGGGTGTCCTCGGGCTTCGCGGTCGCCGGCTACGTCCTCTACACGCTCTCCAACGTCACCGGCGACCTCGAGTGGCTCACCTGGATCTCCCCGTGGCGGTGGTTCATCGACGACGCCATGATGGTCAACGGCCTGACCGTCGACATTCTGTGGCCCGTCGCGCTGTCGGCGGTGGCCCTGGTGGCCGGTTGGGGCCTGTTCCTGCGCCGGGACCTCCAGAGCTGATCGCCTGCCCGTTCCCTGCCGCCTCCCGGGTCACGGCCCAGCTCACCGACAACTCCCAGCCAACTCACAGGTTCAGGTGCGAGGCTGTGGGACATGGCCGGTGAGACACTGCTGTTGGTGGACGACGACGACAACCTGCGCTCGATGCTCGACGCGGCATTGAGCCACAACGGCTACGAGGTCACAGCCCTCGACAACGGACGCACCGCTCTCGAGGAGGCGCCGTCGGTGCAGCCCGACCTGGTGATCCTCGATGTGATGATGCCCGACCTCGACGGCTTCGAGGTGTGCCGCCGGCTCCGCTCCGAGGGCAACAAGGTGCCAGTGCTATTCCTCACGGCCCGCGACACCGTCGAGGACAAGGTGAGGGGGCTCACCCTCGGCGGCGACGACTACCTCGTGAAGCCGTTCAGCCTCGAGGAGCTGGTCGCACGCACCCAGGCACTCCTGCGCCGCGCCGGCACCGCGGCCGCGGAGTCACCCGTGCTGCGCTGCGCGGACCTCGAGCTCGATGACGACGCACACCGCGTGACCCGCGCCGGCGAGGAGGTCTCGCTGTCGCCCACCGAGTTCAACCTGCTGCGGTTCCTGATGCTCAACGAGGGTCGGGTGATGTCGAAGGCCCAGATCCTCGACCACGTGTGGCAGTACGACTTCGGTGGCGACGGGGGAGTGGTGGAGACCTACATCGGGTACCTGCGGCGCAAGCTCGACAGCGGTGAGCCCAAGCTCATCCACACCGTGCGGGGCGTGGGCTACACCCTGCGGAACCGCTAGCGCGATGACGAGCCTCGTGCCGCTGGCAGGGCCGGCGACATGACCCTGCGCAACCGCGTGATCGCGGCCGTCTCGCTCATCGCCCTCACCCTGGTGGTGGTGCTGGTGTTCGTGACGCGCACGACCGAGGCCAACCTCGTCGCCCAGGTTGACGACGACCTCCAGGGCGCCGTGCGGCCGGTGAGGAACCTAGGGTACGGCCCCGGCGATCCCGGCCCGGGAAGCCACGAGGACTGGCCCGAACCCCCACCCGACGACGGCGAGGGTCCCAGGCTCTCGTCGGTCTACGTCGGCGTGGTGAACGGCGACGACGTCGTCACCCTTGCCGAGCCCGGACTCAGCGAGGAGGAGCTCGCACTGCCCGACATCGACGCGGCCGCCGCGTCGGAGGCCGCGCTCGACGGTGACCCGTTCACCGTGCCGGCGGACGGATCGGACCTGCGCTGGCGCGTGAGGGCGACCCAGTCCGAGGACGGTCTCGTGACCGTCATAGCGATGCCGCTCGACAGCGTCGACGCGGCGATCGACGACCTCGTGACCCTCGAGCTGATCGCAGGCATCATCATCATCGGGGCCCTCGCCCTGGTGGCGTTCTGGGTGATCCGCCTGGGTGTGAACCCGATCCGTCGGATGACCCACACCGCCACCGACATCGCGGAGGGCGACCTCACCCATCGCGTCCCCGAGTCCTCGCCGGGAACCGAAGCTGCCGAGCTTGGCGACGCCCTCAACAAGATGCTCGCCAGCATCGAGGAGTCCTTCGGTGAGCGCGACAGGGCCGAGGGTCGGCTGCGACAGTTCGTGGCCGATGCCTCGCACGAGTTGCGGACTCCTGTGGCGACAATCCGCGGCTATGCCGAGCTCTACCGGGCTGGCGGGCTCGACGGACCCGAGCGTCTCGACGACGCCATGCGCCGCACCGAGGACGAAGCGGTCCGCATGGGAGGCCTGGTCGAGGACCTGCTGTCGTTGGCACGGCTCGACGAGGGCCGCCCCCTCGAGCTGATCGACGTCGACCTCTCGGTGGTTGCGCAGGATGCGGCCAACGATGCCCGCGCCGTCGACCCCGACCGCGACATCGAGGCCGACGCGCCCGATCAGGTCGTCGTGCGTGCCGATGAACAGAGGATCCGCCAGGTGGTGGCGAACCTGGTCGGCAACGCCCTCGCGCACACGCCTGCCGGCACACCGGTGCGCGTCAGTGCCGGCACGGCCGCCGACGGTGCCTGGATCGAGGTGTCCGACGAGGGCCCGGGAATGGCACCGGAGGTGGCAGGGCGGGCGTTCGAGAGGTTCTACCGGGCCGATCCGGCACGCTCCCGCCACGCCGGAGGCAGCGGTCTCGGCCTCGCCATCGCGGACGCGGTCGTGCGCGCCCACGGAGGATCGGTGGTTCTCGAGTCGACACCGGGCGAGGGGACCACGGTGCGCGTAGTCCTCGGAAGCACTCCCAGCGAACTCTGAGCCTGCGAACCGGCTGGCTCTCAGGTGGGTCCCGCACGATGTGTCCAACGAGGTCGGGAGAAGCACCCGGCCCGAACCAAGGAGACATCAAGATGCGATTCAAACCCTCCCAACTGGCGGTCGCCGCGGTGGCGGTCGGAGCGCTCGTCGGTGGCGGTGCCGCCATGGCCTCCGCCCAGGACGACGACACCACCACGTCGACGACCATCCAGGCCGAGGAGGACGGCACCACCACCGTCCCCGACGATAAGACCACCGACGATGAGACCTCCGAGGACGAGACCTCCGATGACGAGACCTCCGACGAGGGCACGACGACCGTCCCAGAGGAGGACTCCGCCGACGACGGCAGCTCCGACGACGGGACCTCCGAGGACGGAAGCACCGAGGATCCCTGCGAGGGCAAGGGTGAGGGTGGCCGTCGCGGCGGCGCTCCCGATGCCTCCGCCGATGACACCTCTGAGACCGAGGCGCAGGTCTACATGAGCTGACACCCGACACCCCCTCCCCAGAAGCTGGCACCCGGCCCCACACGGCCGGGTGCCGCCGCGCCCAGCGTCGGACGCGCTCTCAGAAGACTCTGAGGAAGCTCGGAGGTGGCACCCGGGTTCGGTTCCTAGGTTCGGACACATGAACAAAGCACTCACAGTCATCCTCTCGGTCACCGCAGCCGTCGTGGTCCTGTTCGGCGCAGGGGTCTGGTGGTTCCTGCGCGACGACGCTCCCGAGGAGGTCGATCTCGCGACCGCCACCGCAGGCGTCACCGACGGATCGGACTCCTCGTCGACCGGCCAGTCCTCCGTGGACGCCACGGACCCCTCCGCGAGCAGCTTCGACGGTGACATCGCTGGATCGTGGACCGTCGACACCGAAACCGGGGACTTCGACTACGAGACCGCGACGGGCACCTTCGCAGGCTTCCGGATCGCCGAGGAGCTCTCCGGCATCGGCTCCACCGCCGCGGTGGGCCGCACCGGCGACGTGTCCGGCACGATGGACATCGACGGCGAGACGGTCACCGCCGCGACGTTCGACATCGATCTCTCGACGGTCACGACCGACGACAGCCGGCGCGACGACAAGGTCCAGGACGCCCTGGCGACACCGACGGCCACCTTCACGCTCACCGAGCCGATCGAGCTCGGCGCCGAAGCGGGCGACGGTGAACCGGTCTCGGTCGCCGGGGTCGGCGACATGACGATGAACGGAGGCACCGACTGCGTTGCGTTCCCCGCAGGGGGCCAGGTCGTCGACGG
>CAYVYG010000203.1:0-6467 GCA_964454385.1 uncultured Microthrixaceae bacterium | reverse complement strand
CATCAGGCTCTGTGCCAGCAGTGCGGTCAGTCGTGCGCGGATCGCCAGATCGCGGTCCCCGGTCCTGTGATCTCCGGTCCTGTGATCTGCGGTGCTGTCATCTCCGGAGCGGTGGTCTGCGGGGATGCCGTCTGGCGAGCTCCAGTCATCCAGGCACGCGAGCGCAGCTTCGACGATCTCGAGTTGTTCGAGGGCAGACGAACCGCTCCTGAGCGTCCCGCGGTCGGTCGCCAGAGCGGCTCTCACGAGCGTGTCGAGCGCACCGCATCGCAGCGCCAGCTCCGCGCCGCGGTGAATGGTACCGAGCGCGCTCGGGTCTCCGGTGCGTGTGAGCGCCTCGCCGAGTCGGACCAGCAGTGCTGCTCGTTCGGAATCCAGAGCGTCGGCGGTGTCCGCGTGCTCCAGTGCAGCGGCAAACCAGCTGGCTGCCTCATCGGGAGCGAAGTTGTCGAGCGCCTGATCTCCGGCCACGGTTGCCCATCGCTGCGCCTCAGGGATCAGTCCACCTGCTGCTGCATGCCGCGCGAGACGGGTGGCCGCCGCCGTTTCGGACCCTCTTCGAGAATCGAGTATCGCCCGGAATGCAGCCCCGTGGAGGCTCGTCCGTTCACGATCTCCCAGGTTCGCCTCCAGTGCGTGCGCCACGAGCGCGTGAGCGAACTGTGTGGCACCCGAGACAGCTGGGTCGCTCGCGAGCAAGCCAGCATCTGATGCCCGGTCGAGCAGCCTGTCGACCGGCAGATGATCGCTCGCCACCATCCGCGACAGCACCCTTTCGTTGAAGTCGAGCCCGAGCACCGATGCTGCGCTCAGCAATGCCTCGACTCCCTGCCCCAACGAGGAGACCCGCTGCCAGACGAGCTCACGCAGCGTCGGTGGCACATCGAGCTCGGGTCCGGTCGTCAGCACCAAGGTGGAGCCCTCCATCCGGATCCGGTCGTTGTCCAGCCAGTGTGTGAACAGGTGCTCTGCGAACAGGGGGTTGCCCGCTGTCTCGGTCTGCAGCTCCCGGACGATCGGGGTCACGTCATGGCCGACGGCGCGGGGGAGGCGGGCTCGCACGAACTCCGCCAACTCCCGCTCGTCGAAAGGATCGAGGTCGATGCTCACAGCACCGCAGCGAACCAGCTCCGCCAGCAGCGCGCGCAACTGTTCGCCGAGCGCGTCCACCGGTCCCCGTACCCCGAGGAGCACCAGCACCGGCGTGTCGGCGAGGTTCCTCACGAGGTGTCGCAGCAGTTGTATCGCCGAGGTCTCCGCCCACTGGAAGTCATCCAGGATCACCACGACCGGGCGTTCCGCGGAGGCGCGCCGCAGCGCATCGAGCACCGCTTCGAAGAGCAGATGCCTTGCAGTCGTGTCATCGACCTCGCCCGACGGTGGCGCGGTGATCCTGGTACGCAGCTGGGGGACGAGCCGCAGCAGGTCACCACCGCACCGTGCGGTGTGGGACATGACCGCTTCGTCGGACAGCTCGTCGAACAGCCGACTGATCACGACCCGGAACGGCTCGAAGGGCACCGCGTCCATCTCGTCACAGCGGCCGTAGAGCACCGTCCACCGGTTCCCGCGGCAGTGGCCCCGGGCGAAGCCGGCCAGCAGGGTCGTCTTCCCGATCCCGACGTCACCGGACACCACGACCGGCACCGCAGCACCCTCGGTGAGTCGATCGGCGACCCGCGCGAGCTCAGCCAACTCGCGGTTGCGCCCGACCCCTGCCGGTACTCGTTCCAGATAGCCGTCCACCAGCGGCGCAGATCCGCGGTCGGCGGTTGATCCTACATCGGTGCGGGGGCTGGCCGGAACGGAGCGGATCCCGTCCCAACCGCTGAGGATCCGCTGTTCGATCCGGCGAAGATCCTCCGACGGCTCGGTCCCGGCTGACTCCGCGAGGAACCGCCGGTAGTCCTCGAACACACGAAGGGCTTCGGTCTGGCGACCTGCTGCGGCGAGAGCCCGCATGAGCAGGCCCCGGGGGCGATCACGATGACGATGCTCGATGGCGTGAGCTTCGAGCAGGGCGATCGCTTCATCCATCCGGTCCGAGGTGAGCAGGGCTTGGGCGAGATCCTCGGTTGCGGTCGCCCGGACCTCACCGAGGCGTACCACCTCTCCCACCGCCCACGCCTCGTCATGGAACTCGTCTAGGGCCGGACCGGCCCAACGGGCCAACGCCCGCCGCAGCATCGAGGGGTCACCGCCGGCCGATCGGATCTCGGCGCAGGCGATCGCCGCGTCCACCGCAGCGGCGAGCCGGTATCCGCCGACCGCAGTGCGCACCAGGTCGTCACCGACGCTTCGCCGCAACCGTGCCACGGAGGTGCGAAGGGCGCCCGGGGTGACATCCAGCAGGTTGCAGAGCCATTCGGCGCGCACCGGATCGGGAGCGTTGACTGCCAGAGCACCGAGCAGGCGGCGCTGGCTGGCGCTGGGAACCTCGACCACCTCAGCGTCGTCGGCCCCGAGATCCTCACCGTCATCGGGCCCGACTGCGCGGCGCAGGATCCGGACCGGTCCCAGTATCTGGACTGTGACATCGCCGGTCAGCACAGGTCAGAGTGTCGCGGATCCGACAGGTGGTTTCAGCGCCTCCCCGCGGATGGCTCCTGAAGGTGCCGGATCAGGGTCGGTGATCGGGCAGGGCGCTCAGGGGGCGTCTGCGAAGCGTAGGTAGGGCTTGACCTCCTCGACGTTGTCGAAGCGCTCCTTGGCGTCGTCGGTGGACACCGTGCCCGACACGATGATGCGGTCACCGGGCTTCCAGTCAACCGGTGTTGCGATCGGGTCGCGGTCGGTGGCCTGCAGAGCGTCGATGGCCCGTACGATCTCGTCGAAGTTCCGCCCCACCGACTTCGGGTAGGTGAGGATCAGCCGGAGCTTGTTGGCAGGGTCGACCACGAACACCGACCGAACCGTGGAGGTGTCGCCCTCGCCGGGGTGGATCATGTCGTAGAGCTCGGCGACCTTGCGATCCGGATCGGCGACGATCGGGAAGTTGAGCTCGGTGCCGCCGACCTCGCCGATGTCCGGTGCCCAATCGTGGTGGTCCTGGATCGGGTCGATCGAGATCGCGATCGCCTTGGTGTTGCGCTTGGCGAACTCCTCGCGAAGCGCCGCGGTGCGACCCAGCTCGGTTGTGCACACAGGGGTGAAGTCGGCCGGGTGGCTGAAGAACACCGCCCAGGAGTCGCCCTTCCAGTCGTGGAAGGAGATCTCTCCGTCGGTGGTCTCTGCTGTGAAGTCGGGGGCTGTGTCGCCCAGGTGAAGGCCCATCGGGGAATCCTCTCGGTAGTCGGTTGGCAGGAGTGCCTGTCGGTCGGTCCGACCTGTGCACCATACCCGACCAAATTGGTCGGGTATGGTCGCGGCCCGCGGCGGGGACATCCCGGGAGTTCCGGGACATCCGTGATGTCAATCCCGGGTGGTGACCTCGGTGAGACGTTCGAATGCGTCGATGTACTCCTCGACCATCTCGAGGACGACTCGCGCTGCCGGGCGCACCGTGTTCATGGAACCGACGACCTGGCCCACGAAGTAGGTGGCGAGTTGTTCGGCGCCCGATCCCTCGTGTCCTGCAACCCGCAGCACGCGTCCGAGCGCTTCGCCGACCAACAGGGGCTGCAGCGGCATCGGAAGGGGATCGGGGTTGGCGGGATCGTCCCAGAGATCGGTCCACTCGGTGCGCAGCATGCGAGCCGGCTTGCCCGTGATGCTGCGGGAACGCACGGTGTCCCCCAGCCCCGCGCGCAGGTACTTGGCCATCACCGGCGGTGGCGTCTCGGCCTCGGTCGTGGTGAGCCAGACCGATCCGCACCACACGCCCTCGGCGCCCAGGGTGATGGCGGCGGCCATCTGGCGGCCGTTGCCGATACCTCCCGCGGCGAGAACGGGCGTCGGGGCGATGGCATCGACCACCTCGGGAACCAGGACCATGGTGGCGATCCGCCCCGTGTGGCCGCCGGCTTCGGTTCCCTGGGCTATCACCAGATCCGTTCCGGCATCGCGGTGGGCGATCGCGTGCTCGACCGTTCCCGCCAGCGCCGCCAGCGGGATGCCGGCTCCCCGTGCACGCTCCACCACCGCTGGTGGGGGTGGACCGAGGGCAGATGCCAACAACGAGATGTCGTGGGCGAACGCGACGTCGAGCAGCGGAGCCATCGAGGCGGGATCGACGCGCATGCCCCCGAAGCCGCGCTCATCGGGCGGCCCATCGGAGGGTGGGAGAGGGGGTATCCCGTAGGAGTCGAGCAACTCGTCGAGCCATTGCACGTGGCGTTCGGGCAGTAGTCCGCGCAACGCCGCGAGGTCCAGTCCTCCGGTGTCCTCACCGACGTAGTGGGTCGGCATCAACAGGTCGACCCCGAAGGGCCGACCGTGGGTCTCCTCTTCGATCCAGGAGAGGTCGATGTCGAGCTGTCCGGGTGAGTGCGCTACGGCACCTAGCACCCCGAGACCCCCGGCGTTGGTCACCGCGGCGACGACGTCGCGGCAATGGCTGAACGCGAGGATCGGGAACTCGATGCCGAACATGGAGGTGACGGCGGTGCGCATGCGCGCAGGCTAGCGACCCTGCGAGCCACCGAACGGGCCGTCGGTCAGCAGGTGCCGGCCCCACCACGACGGGGATGCCCGGCGAGAGCCGCGTCGAGGAAGTCTGCGACGTCGTGGGCCGCGGCCGGAATGACCGACCCGTGATCCGCTCCGGGCACCCGACTCATCACGGTCTGCTGGCCGAGCGAGCAGAGGCGCCCGAAGAGCGCGTCGACCCGCTCCGGCAACACGGTCGCGTCGAGCGAGCCGGACACCAACAGCACCGGGACCCCGGTGACCGCACGGGTCCCGACCTGGTTGGCGCGCAGCACCGAGGCGGCGGGTGGCGTGCGCCAGGGGTCCACCACGAAGGGAGCCGTATCGCCTGAACCCGTGTTGCCGGAGCCCGCAACGACGCTCGACACCAGCTCGAACGCGATCTCGTCCACGCAGCCGGTGTCGAACACCTCGGTGGCGGCCATCGCGTCAGGGCTCAGGTAGCGCGCGAGGTCGATCCCGTCGTGTTCGGACTGCGCGCCGTGGATCTGCATCATGGTGAGCACCGTCATCAGGGGGCCGTCGATCCCGTAGTCGACCTCGATGCCGACCGCTGGTGCGACCGCGACGGTCGCAACTAGCTCGAGTCCGGGTGCGCGTCCGGTGGACAGCTCGTGGGCGGCGAGCGCCGCGTGGCCACCCTGGGAGTGACCCACCGCCACCCACCGCGCGCCGGCACCAGAGCCGGGGACCTGTGCCGCGGCGCGCACGATGTCGATCACCGCGTTGCCCTCGGCGGCCTTGGACAGGTAGGGGTGGACCTCACCCAGCGGGCCGAGGCCGACGTAGTCGGTCGCCGCCCAGACCCCTTCGACCCCCCAGCCCGGTGCGGCGAGCCCGTCACGGCTGGGCGCGCAACGCGGTGCCATCCCCGCCGTCCCGTGTGCATACGAGACCACAGGCCAACCCGCGTCGGGTGGGGTCGCCTGCGGGAAGGTCACGATGCCGGTGGTGGCCCGGTCGGCACCCGAGGCGTCGTTGGAGTGGTACATGACCCGCACCGTGGTGCGCTCGCGCGCTGGCTGATCCGCGCCTGGCGCGCTGCGCTGCGTGCTGAGCACCTGGTATCGGATCAGGTCGCCCGGTTCGCCCGCGGGCAGGGGATCGGGTACCTCGTAGAAGGCATCGGTTGATCCCTCGAACAGCTCGGGATCAGAGCGGGGCTCGGCTGAGCCCGGGTCGACATCTCCAGTCGTCGTGGTGTCCGGAGACGTGGCGTCGGATGGCTCGCTGGCGGAGTCGTCGTTCCGGCTGGTGTTCGCGGCCCCGCCGCAAGCCGCCGTGAGCAGCGCCACCGCCATCGCCAGCACCGTCGCCCGCGCCCGCGGCGTCGTCACGATGAGGGTGGGATCCGTGGGGGCGTTTGCGGGGATCGAGGTGTGGCGGAACCGTTGGGTTCGTCGGACTGCAAGTGGGCCCAACGCACGGAACCGTCGGGTCCGGTGGCCGAGCGTACTCATGCACCAGATTCTGCCCTTCGCGACCGGACCCGGGTGGCAGGCCCGATAGGCCTGGGACGCCGGTAGACCACCCGGAACACCGTCATGGCGCCCAATGCGACGATCAGCGCGACCGATGTGGCTCGGAACACCGGGTTGGTGGCATCAGTTCCGGCCTGGGCTGCGTGCAGCGCGGTCATGAGGGCTACCGGATAGGACAGGTAGTGGAGCTTCCGCCACCTGGCCTTGCCGATCCGGCGCCGAGCGAGCGAGCTGACCTGCACCACGACCAGCGCCCAGAACGCGCCCACTCCCCACGCGACCGGTCCCGCCTTCCACCCACTTGCGAACGGCACGAACAACTCGAGCCACGAGAAGTGCTGGTAGCTGTCGCCGACCAGCGCGACCAGGTGGACGCCGACGAAGATCACCGTCAGCCCC
>CAYVYG010000202.1:0-6476 GCA_964454385.1 uncultured Microthrixaceae bacterium | reverse complement strand
GGTGCAGGGCTGGTGTGTCGCCGGGGGAACCAACATCGTGTTCAACGCCCACCTGATCATCGCGGCGGAGTCGGCGCGGTTCGGCTACCCACCGTCGCGGGTCTGGGGAGTTCCCGAAGCGCCCTGGACCTGGGTCGCACGCATGGGCCTGCAGAACGCTCGCCGCTACATGCTCACCGGAGACGAGTTCTCCGCGCCGGAGGCGCTGGAGATGGGTGTGGTGCTCGAGGTGGTACCCGACGACGAGCTCGCAGAGCGCGCGATGGCGCTCGCTCAGCGGATCGCTCTCGTGCCCGCCAACCAGCTCGAGATGATCACCATCGCTCTCAACTCGGTTGCGGACCACCAGTACGACCCGGCCGGCTCCCGGCTCCTGGGAACGATCTTCGACGGCGTGGCCCGGCACACCCAGGAGGGACTCAACTTCGTGAGGCGGTCCTCGGAGGTCGGATTCCGCGAAGCGGTGCGCGAACGCGACCGCCCCTTCGGTGACTACGGCGAGCGGACCGATGCGACGGCCGAACACGGAGCACCTGACGATCGATGACCGAACAGCAACGCCGCGCCGCCCTCGAGCACGGTGGGCGACCTTCATGGCGCTGACCGCTACCGTCTCGCTGTTGGTGATCGGATGCGGAAGCGACGAGGACAGCACAGACGACGCTTCTGGTGCCGGCTCCCCGGAGATCGCACAGGGCGAGGAGCTGTTCCAGGCGAACTGCGCCTCCTGCCACGGCTCAGACCTGCGTGGCACCGGCCAGGGTCCGTCGTTGCTCTCGGTCGTCTACGAACCCTCGCACCACGGCGACGAGGCGTTCCGTTCGGCCATCGCGAACGGAGCGGTCCAGCACCACTGGGACTTCGGCGACATGCCGCCCGTGCCGGGACTGTCCGGATCGGAGGTGGACTCGATCATCGCCTTCGTCCGCGACGTTCAGGAACGCGAAGGTCTCGAGTAGCTACGGCCGTCGAACCAGTCGAGCGCCCATGCGGCGGCGCCCGTGTCGCTGGGCCAGTCGGTATGGCTCAGGCAGCGGTCGGTGAACCCCCAGCCACGCACGATGACGACCGGCCGGCGCTGGGACTGCTCGCCGGTGACCGTGCTGTGGGTGAGCGGGACCGGAGGCGGAGCGCACGCCGAACCCGCCACCGACACCGCGATCGCGACTGTGGCCACCCGCAGCGCAGTCCTGGTCAGGTCGGGCGCTCCACGATGACGGCGTCGTCGCCGAAGCCGCTGGTGTCGACGCCGCCGGCCCGATCGAGGATGACCGCCGGCCGCTCCTCGTGGTCCGCGCTCGACGAGACACCGATGTTCGCGGTCTGCACCGGTCCGTCGACGTCGAGGCGCCCCTACCTGCGGGGCGCGCATGCCCTCGCGTACCGCTGCAAGCCGTGGCGGATCTTCTAGGAAGTCGGGTTTCGGAAACCCCGAGGACGAAGCCGAGCGTTCGTTAGAGGATCTCCACCACCGAAGTCATTCGACCAGGTCCACACCGACGCCCAGCAGGTCGTACACCCGCACTGCGCGGACGTCACGGGTCAGGAGGCGTCGGTCGGCTCGGCGCGCGGACTCGCCCACCAGGGCGTCGTGGACCATGCCACCCTCGATTCCCAGAGCGGCGAGACGTGCGAAGAGTTCGCCCTGCTCATCACCTGTGAGCCAGCAGCGCAGCGGGAACGCGGCGGTCATCGCCGCGTCGGCGACGCCGGGGGGCACGCGCGCGGCTCCCGGAAGCCGTGTCAGAACGGAGTAGGTCTCGAACGCTGCGTGACCCGCGAGTGCAGGCCGGTGACGCTGTGCGACCTCGCGGCACACGAGGTGTGCGTCATGGGAGGCATCGAGTGCGGCGACGGCGACACTCGTGTCGACGCACCATCGGTCAACGTTGATCGGCATCACGCAGGTTGCGGACGTCCGAGTCGCTGATCGACCCGTTGCCCGCTGCAGCAATCACGGGCCAACCATCAACGATGACGATCTCGCGTGTCTCGGTGGATCTGGGCTGGAGCCGGATCCCTCGTCCTTCGATCGTGGCGTCGAATTCGTCATTCGCGCGCAGGCCGAGTTGGTCCCGCTCAGAGCACCCACTCTGTAGGACAATCTGAGATGTTCATGATCCAGACGGATCCCGCGCGGATGCGCCGACTCGATGAGGGACATCGATGAGCGGACCCACGATCACTGACCGTGGCGCCGGAACCGGCCCGGGCGCGCCCGAGGACAAGAAGTCCGACTCGGCCGCCTCGGGCGAACACGGTTCGCACGGGGCAGGTCACGGTGATCACGCGACGATGTTCCGGCGGTTGTTCTGGGTGAACCTCGTGCTCGCAGTGCCCGTGGTCGCTTTCTCGGCACAGATCCAGGACTGGTTCGGCTACGAGTGGAGCTTCCCTGGTTCCTCTTGGATCCCACCGGTGCTCGGCACGGTCATCTACATCTACGGTGGGCGACCGTTCCTCTCCGGTGGCGTGGACGAGGCACGCGATCGTCAACCGGGGATGATGCTGTTGATCGCGTTGGCGATCACGGTCGCTTTCGTGGCGTCGGTGATCTCGATGACCGACGTGTTGGATCTCGAGTTCTGGTGGGAGCTCGCGTCGCTGATCGTGATCATGTTGTTGGGCCACTGGCAGGAGATGCGCGCTATCGGCCAGGCGAAGGGAGCGCTCGCGGCGCTGGCGGAGCTGATCCCCGACGAGGCGGAGCGCATCGATGCAGACGGTGAAGTGCGAACGGTCGCGATCGTGGAGCTCGCAGTCGGTGACCGGGTGCTCGTGCGCTCGGGTGGCCGTGTGCCCGCTGATGGCACGATCACCGACGGTTCGGTGGAGCTCGACGAGTCGATGCTCACCGGCGAGTCAAATCCGGTGGCGCGCGACGTCGGCGACGAAGTGGTCGCGGGTTCGGTCGCGACGGACAACACCATCCGAGTCGAGGTCACGGCTACCGGTGAGGATACCGCTCTCGGTGGCATCCAACGGATGGTGACCGAAGCCCAGGAGTCAGGCTCGAAGGCCCAGGCGCTCGCGGACCGTGCCGCCGCGCTCTTGTTCTACGTGGCGATCGGCGCGGCCGTCATCACAGCTGCGGCCTGGTTGGCCCTCGGTGATGCGGACCAGTCGCTCATCCGCACGATCACGGTGTTGATCATCGCCTGTCCCCACGCGCTCGGGCTCGCGATACCGCTCGTGATCGCACTGTCCACCGCTATCGCTGCGAGCAACGGGATACTCGTCAAGGACCGCCTCGCTCTCGAACGGATGCGCACCGTCGACACGGTGCTGTTCGACAAGACCGGAACCCTCACCGAGGGTTCACACGTCGTCACCGACGTCGCCGCGCTCGATGGTGACACGGACCGGCTCATCGCGGTGGCGGCTGCGGTGGAGGCCGACTCCGAGCACCCGCTCGGACGCGCGATCACCGCGAAGGCCGAAACGGACGGCCTTGCGGTCCCACAAGCGTCCGACTTCGAGGCGATCACGGGCAAGGGAGTGCGAGCAACGGTCGACGGCGCCGAGGTGGAGGTTGGCGGACCGTCGATGCTCGAACAGCAGGACCTCGAGCCGCCCGGAGAACTGGCAGAGCACGCCCGCGAATGGGAGAAGCGAGGGGCGGGTGTGCTGCACGTCATCGAGGACGGATCACTCACGGGTTCGATCGCCACCGAGGACGAGATCCGCAGCGAATCTGCCGCCGCGATCGCAGCCCTGCACGACCGCGGAATCGAGGTGGTCATGATCACCGGTGACTCCCGAGCCGTCGCCGATCACGTCGCTGCCCAACTCGACATCGACGAGGTGTTCTCACAGGTCCTTCCCGAGGACAAGGACTCCGCGGTCGCCGAGCTGCAGGAGCGAGGCCGGGTCGTCGCCATGGTCGGCGACGGCGTCAACGACGCGCCTGCACTGGCACGAGCGGACGTGGGTCTCGCGATCGGCGCAGGCACCGACGTCGCCATGGAATCAGCCGCCGTGGTGCTCGCGTCGTCGGATCCGCGCACCACGTTGGCCGTGATCGAGCTGTCAAAGGCCAGCTACGCGAAGATGCGCCAGAACCTCTGGTGGGCCGCCGGCTACAACATCGCCGCTCTCCCCCTCGCAGCCGGTGTGCTGGCCCCGATCGGGTTCGTGCTCCCACCAGCGGTCGGCGCGGCTCTCATGAGCCTGTCCACGATCGTCGTAGCCGCCAACGCCCAGCTCCTGAGGCGGGTCGACCTGCAATCCGATGCCTACGCTCCGACGCGTTGAGGGTGTGATCGCTCGGCATCGACCACTCGGTTCGTCTGACCGGACGAACCGCGGGCCCGCTGACGTCCGAGCACCGACTCGAGCCAGTTGAACACCCGCTCGTCGCGCAGCGACTGTGCTGCGACCTCGCAGTGCCAGTCCCCGCCCTCGGCCTCGGTGAAAGCGACGATCTCGCGCTCACAGCGAAGCTTGTCGAACAGAGCCCGTGACTGACCGGGCCAGAACTGCTCGTGGTCGGGGTCGGTCACGAGGGTGGGAGCCTCGATCGCTGCGATCGTGTCGTCATCGAGGTGCATCCGTCGTGCCGCCGTGTATGCCTCGAAGTAGGAGTCGGTTCCGTAGGGCGCCATGCGCCAACGCAGCTCCGAGCGTGCAGCAGGATCATCGCAGAGCCCCACCTCCATGATCTCGTCGAAGGAGTCCTTGTCACCGCTGTCGAGCAGCTCGGTCATCTCCGCGGGGAGGTGGGCCTCCCACGACGCAGCGACGTTCACCACACCGGGGTCCGCCACCACCGCTGCGAGCCGCTTCTCGAACGCAGCTGCGCGAGGCACCCAATATCCGGCCTGGCTGACACCGTGGAGCACTATCCGCTCGGAATCGACATCGCTGCGCTCCACCAGGAAGTCGACGACCGGAGTGATCACGGCCTCCCAGTCATGGCGGAACGGGACGCCCCCTCGATGGAGCGCCGACCCCTGTCCGGGACCGTCGAATGTCAGCGCCCGCCAACCACGCTCGACCGCGGCCGCTCCTCCCTCGCTCCACATGGCGTTGACCGATCCATCGCTGCCGTTGTTGAGGATCACCGTCGGCAGGGGTTCGCTCGAATCCCCCGGGTGGAACAGGTACCCGTCGAGCGTCGAACCCTCATAGGGGATCTCGACCCTCTCGACCGGTGTCGACCAGCTCTGCACCGCTTGGTCCCAGAGCTCCCTGCTGCGTTCCCACAGGGTGGTGAACCGTTGGGGATCGGCAGTGCCCGGCGCCATCGCCGAGGCGATGTCGAAGTACAGCGACGCCCTCAGGTTCGCTGACCTCGCGCTCACGACATGGCCGCCCTCGGCGCTTCGTCGCGCCTCCCCCGCGAGCCGTTCGGCTGTGGCGCTCCACTCAATCACCCATCGCTCGCGGTCCGATTCGGGGATCCGCGAAACGGTACTGAGCACCTCGCCGGTGTCCGCGAGTCCCCGGTAGGACGAGCCCAGAGCCATCAGCACTGCGAACTGGAATCCGTCATCCTCGTAGAAGCGCTTCATCGGGCCAGTATGCCCGGGTGCACCGCAGATGCGACACAACCGCTTCCGCGACAACCGTCGCACGCGAACTGCGCGGCACCGAGCCACGTCGTGTGATGCGAGTTCCCGTCCGGGGTGCACGGACAGGGCTTCGGGTGCTCAGCACGACCTCAACGGCGGCCGAGGTACTCGTCGAAGGGGCCGCTCACCTCGTAGGTGATGCCTGCGATGGCTCCCAGCGCACCGACGGGCCCGCGCTGTGAACTGAAGTAGAGGCGCTGGCCATCGGGGCTGAAGCACGGTCCGGTGATCTCGCTTTGATCCTGGTTCGGCAACCGAGCAAAGGCCACCGCGGTGTTGTCCGGCCCGAGCATCACGACCTCCATGTCGTCGCCGTCCTCCGCGATGAACAACGTGCGCGACGCGGTGTCGAACCACAGGTTGTCGACACCTTCGAGGGTGCTGGTCCCGCCACCCTGGTAGAGCAACGAGACCGAGGAGCTGACCGTGTCGTAGGCCCAGATCCGGTCATCGCCCTTGGTCGAGAAGTACACGGCCCCGCCATCGGTGGCAAGTCCTTCGCCACCTTCGTAGTGGATGGCGTCCTCGAGTTGGTCCCGTGTCGGGATCTCGAACAGAGTCGGATTGGGTTCGGGTACCGGAGCCCAACCCACCGGCCCTTGGGGGTCCGGACCGGTCGCCACCTCCAGCAGGCCGCTCGAGAGATCCTGTGGCGCGCTCGGAGTGAAGCGGTAGAACGCTCCGTCGGAGCGGTCCTCGGTCATGTAGATCCGCCCGTCGCCCGCTACGCAGGCCGCCTCGTGTTTGAAGGTTCCCATGGCCGTGCGCCGACGTGCGGGTTCGCGCCCGGTTGGGTCGCACTCCCAGATGTTGCCGCCGTCGTACTCCTCTCCCGACAACCATGTCCCCCACGGGGTGGCCCCGCCGGCGCAGTTGAGACTGGTATCCGAACAGATGGCGATG
>CAYVYG010000201.1:0-6480 GCA_964454385.1 uncultured Microthrixaceae bacterium | reverse complement strand
GCATCCAGGAGACCCTCGGCGTCCAGGTCTGACAGGTCGAAGACCTGGTCGTCGAGTGCATGGGTCAGCTCGTGGGCGATGACCTCGCGACGGTACGGGGTCAGCTTGGTTCCGCGTACCCGCAAGGTGCCGTCGGTGGGGTCGTAGTAGCCGACGACGCCGCCGCCGTAGGTCTTGCGGTACTCGGTGATCAGGTCCTGGGACGAATCGATCCAGTCCAGAGCGACGAAGGCGGTCTCGTCGGGCGCGATGTCGCTTTCCTCGGCTGCAAGGTTCGCGAGCACGTCTGCTTCGAATGTCGCCGGGTCCAGGAACTCCACGACCGGTTCGGTGGCGAACTCGTGACCGCGGAGCTGTTCCACCCGCTCGATGATCCCTGCGACGACCTCCTCCGGCGTCTGTGTGGGTGCGGGAGCACAGGCCGACGCGATCACACACAGCGCGGCGGCGACGCCGGCCACACCGACCCGGGTGGTTCGCTTCTTGGTCGATCGATCAGCCACAGCCACCCCCAGGGGTCTCGTTCGGTGCAACACGCTAGCGATCGACGGCCACCGACGCCTCGTGTCGCGCGATCAGCCCGGATCCCGGTCATCGAAGCGTCGCCTTGCGCGAGACTCCAGGTGTGGAACAGGGCGCTGCCTGGAGCCGGCACGCGTTCGTCCTCACCGACATCGAGGCGAGCACGAAGCGCTGGGAGGTCGACACCGAGTCGATGTCGGCTGACCTCGCCCATCACGACGAAGTTCTGCAGTCGGAGTTCGCTGCCGCTGGAGGCAGCCTGGTCAACCCGACCGGAGACGGCTTCCTGTTCGAGTTCCCCGACGCCGAGCGAGCGGCGCGCGCTGCGGTGCGGGCCCAGGAGGCCCTCGCGGGGTCGCGGTGGCCTCATCACCCGATGGCGGTCCGCATGGCCGTCGACGCCGGCCATGCGGAGGCGCGCGGAGACGACTTCTTCGGACCCACCTTGAACCGTTGTGCCCGTCTGATGACCGCGGCCGCAGGTGGACAGATCCTGGCCACCCGGGATGTCGCGGCGGAGATCGCATCGGATACCGATCTGGCTGACCGCCTTCACCACCACGGGACGTGTCGACTCCGCGACCTGGGAGATCCGGTCGAGGTGTGGGAGATCCTCCACCGGGGGCAACCAGGTCCCACCAGGCCGGCAGCGCTCGACGAGTCGTCCCACAACCTTCCGTTCGTGACCTCCGGCTTCGTCGGTCGGCGCGACGACCTCGAGGAGCTCGAGAGGCTCCTGGAGCACCGACCGCTCGTGACCCTCACCGGCAGCGGCGGGGTGGGCAAGACGAGGCTCGGTCTCCAGCTGGCGGCGCGCCAGGTCGACCGCTTCCCTGACGGCACCTGGTACGTGCAGCTCGAGTCGGTCGAGTCCGACGCCCAGGTCACCGAGCGTCTCATGTCGGTGCTCGGCATACACCCGATCGCGGGCGTGGACGAGCTCGACCGCCTCCACGAGACACTGCTGGCTCGCAGGACGCTGGTTCTGCTCGACTGCTGCGAGCACGTCCGCGACGGTGCTTGTCGACTCGTGGAGGCCATCGCAAGCAAGGACCTCCGGATCGTTGCCACCTCACGATCTCCCCTGGGGGTGCCCGGAGAGCTCGTGTGGCGGGTTCGTTCCCTGCGAACGGACCCCGGGCCGGCTGAGGGCGCCGAAGCGACACCGGAGGCACTCGAGCTGTTCTCGCAGCGCGTGATGGAGCGCGACCCCGGCGTGGACCTCGCCGATGAACGGAACACCGATGCTGCGGCGAGGATCGTGCAGCGCCTCGACGGGATCCCGTTGGCCATCGAGCTCGCTGCGGCACGTCTCGGAGCGCTGGATGTGGTGGATCTCGAGCGCAAGCTGGGCGAGGGCCTGTCGCTGACGGACACCTCCACCAGCAGGTCGCCGCGGCACCGCACCATAGAAGCGACGATCGAGTGGAGCTACCGGCTGTTGTCGGATCCGGCGCGCCGGTTGATGCGCCGCCTGACCGTTTTCGCTTCGCCGCCCGACCTCGCTGCGGTCGAAGCGGTGTGTGTCGACGAGCGCGCTGACGACACAGCCGACGGAGAACCTGGACTCCACGATGTGGTCGATGCGCTCGACGAACTGATCGATGCGTCGCTCGTGACCGTCTCAGCGGATGCCGGTGGTCGTCGCCACTTCGACATGTTGGATTCGGTTGGGGCCTTCGCAACCGATCGGTGGGACGCCGAGGACCACGCGAACATCCTCGAGCGTCACGCGGAGTGGGCCGCTGCTCTGGCGCGGACCTGTGGTCCTCTGGTCCACCTGGACGCGGGTTCGCTCGAGATGCTCTGTGCGGTTGACGACGACCTGAGCCGCGCCATCGCCTGGATGTTCGACCACCGACAGGACCGTGGCGTCGCGATGGCCGCGAACCTGGCCGTGTACTGGGTCGTCACGGCCCAGGCGAAAGAGGGTCATCGCTGGCTCGACGCGGCGTTGGAGCACGCCGGTGAGGTGTCGGTCTCGGAGCAGGCGAAGCTGCTGGAGGGGGCGGGAATAGCGGCGGCCCTGGATGTCGACTACGAACGATCCGATCAGATGCTGGCGCGGGCTTCGGAGCTCTTCGAGTCGACGCAACGGGATCGTCGCGCTGCCTATCCGAAGTTCTGGCGGGCCCGATCTGTGATCGTGCGGTACTTCCAGGGAATCGGCACCCGCGACCAGCTCGAGGGTGCCCGGGTGATGCTCGCCGATGCGCTCGGTGCGCTGCGTGCGCACGACGATCTGCTGGGACAGGTCCTCGCCCTTCCCTATGAGGGATGGGCGAGGATGCTCGTCGGGGCCGAAGGCGCGCAGGAGCCTCTCTACGAAGCACTGGCGCTGATCGACCAGCCCGGCTTCGAGCGCGTCGCCGCCTATGCGAACGCTCACCTCGCGCACATCGTGTTGGTCGTGGACGACGACCCCCTCCAGGCTGCTGGGCTCCTGAGCGGGGCCGTCGAGACGCTTCGAGGGGCGGGAGATCGCCAGAACCTGCTCATCTGCCTGCTGTTGCTGGCCGCGGTGGAGTTGCGCCTCGAGCGTCACGACCAGGCATGGACCGCAGCGGTGGAGGCTGCGCGCATCTCCTCCGAGAGTGCCAGCGAGGAGTGGGTATCCACGGTTCTAGCGATCGGCTGGGCGGCCTCCGCGCACCGGGACGCGGTGCTCGCGTGCGTGCTGGCCGGTCATCTCGACCATGCGATGCCTACGTGGCGGACCCTCTTGGAGCACACCGGGCTAGCACCGGCGCTGCCGGCGCTCGATGCAGTGGTCGGCGAGGTCGACGAGCTGGTGTGTCGGACCGCGGCGACCACGGGACGTCACCAGTCGACCGAGGATCTCATCGCGCGCCTCGCCAGAGGTGGTGTGCGCCGGTGACCGATGACGGACCACCCACCGATGGCGACTACCAGCCCTTCGGACCGCGACGCCCGCGTGCGGTAGTCGTCGGTGGTGGGCTCGCAGGGTTGACGGCTGCGCACGAGTTGACCTATGCGAGGGCGCCGTCAGGTTCAAGGCGCTCCGATGGTCCCCGGGACGGTTCGGGGATCGTGGTGCTCGAGTCGAACGAGGATCTCGGCGGAAAGGCGCGGTCCTTGCGGGGACTCGAGGGCATCGGGGGTCACGACGTCGGATACACCGACAAGGGCTACCACATCTTCCCGAAGTGGTATTGGGACATGTGGAGGGTGATGCACGAGGCGGGCCTCGTGGGCGTCGGTGAGCACCTGGGCTGCACGAAGGAGTCGTGTGTCGAGCGTGGTGACGCCCGGGAGCAGCCCACGGTCGGGACCGTCGGTTCGCGGTTCTCGTGTCCGGCCGAGGCGGCTTCGCGGGACTACACGTTGGTGAGGATCCACCCCGACGAGCACGTCGAGGCGGTCTCGGCATCGATCTCGTTGCGAACCGTGCCCTCCGTGGTGTCGACGTTCGCGGTGATGATGGGTCTCGTCGGTGCCGACACCGAACGTCTCGACCGGCGATCTCTCGAGGACCACCTGCTCGGGCGTTGGTATGCCGGCAACTCGACGCTCGAGCGGGTCCGCGAGATCGTCTTGAAGGCGTTGGCCAACCCCTCGTTCGATGCATCCGCGCGCACAACTGCGAACACGTTCAGACGCTGGTTGCCGGTGTACCTCGACGCGAACTGGCGCGCTCTGCGAGGACCCCTGCAGGAGGAGCTCATCGAGCCGTTTGCCGCGAGCCTGCGGGAGCGGGGGGTGAGCATCCACACCTCGTCGCCGGTTGGTCGGATGGTGGTGGAGCGCCGTCGCGGAGCAGACCCGCCTGAGTTCGAGGTGACCCGGATAGAGCTCGAAGCGCAACCGGGTGCGGACACCGGACCCGTGATCGACACCTCCGGTTGTGCGGTCGTGCTCGCGCTGCCCCACGCTGTGCTGCAGGACCGCGTCGATTGGGAAGGGGGTGTGGTTCCTCCCAGGGTGAGCAGCACCGCCACCGCCGAGCAGCGGCGCAACGCGGACCCGGCCACGGTCGTGCGGGAGCTCGCCTATCTCGAGTCGGCTCCGATGGCGGCGCTCGATCTGTATGTGAGCGAGCTGCCGGGTATCGGCCGGCACGTCACACCGTTCCCTCGGGCGCATTTCTCCCTGATCGGCTCGCAGTACGCGATCACCGGCTTCGTTGCGTCCTCGGTGTGGCGGGATCAGTACCGGGCGGCTTTTCCCCCGGGTGCGTCCCACCTCGTGCAGTTCGTGTGCAGCGACGTGGGTCCGCTCAGGGGCTTGGAGGCCGCGGAAGCCGCCGAACTGCTCCGAGCAGACATCGGACGCTTCATCCCCGAGTTCGCTCCCGGCGGTCACCAGGGTTCTGATCCGGTCGTCGAAGCGGTCTTGTTGATGAACGACGGGCTCTCCGAGCAGGTGACCCGCAACGACACCGGTGGTTGGGAGCGTCGACCATCCGCGGATTTCGGGGTCACCAACGCCTGGTTGGCGGGTGACTTCTGCCGTTGTCCGGTCGACGTCGCCTCCATGGAAGCGGCGGTGTCGAGCGGTCTGATCGCGGGAGGACTCGCGGCGTCGTACATCACGGAGCCGCTGAGTGGGCGTGACGGCGTTCGACGGGGACACGCGTCGACGGGACACGTCGGTGTCGGGCCGGCTCCAGTGCTCGGCTGGCCCGGTGGAGCCCACGCGTTCTGGCGGAGGCTGCTCGCAGTCGCATCATGGGTCGGTGCGGCCTGCAGCTTCGTGATCGGCTTCGCGCTCGGGGTGTTGACGTTGCCGTACCGGCTCGCGCGGCGGGTGGCGATGGTGGGACTCGTTGCCGATCCGCTGCGTCGCCGCGGCCGTGACGTGGCCATGATTTGGTCCGGACTGCTGGCGATAGTCGTCGGGGTCGGTTCGGGCGCGTTGGCCTGGGCACGTGACAGTTCGTTCGACGCGTGGTCCGATCCGTACAGCGCGTTGAGCGCGGTCGGTGCTCCTGGGCGTTGGATCCTCGCCGTCGGCTGCTGGTCCAGCTACGTGTTGCTGATGGTGTTCGCGGTGCCCGTGCGTCGGTTCCTGCCCTGGAGCCGTCAGGCGCCCGCCGGGCTGTAGTTGACCGCGCTCGGCTTCCTGTTGTTCCCCTTCGTCCCGGTGGACCGAACCGGGGCGGTCGGTCCCGGCCATGTGGTTGCAGCGGCTGCGGTCCTGTTGGGTCCCAACTGGTCGGTGATAGCCGCCACGGGAGGTCTGCATCATGCCGAGGCCCGCTATGGACGTCTCGAGTGGTTCGTGAGACGCTGGGCATGGATGGCCGCAGCGGTGATCCTCGCGACGGTGGCGCTGTCTCTCATCGGTGTGCAGACCTTCGCCATGCAGGTCATAGCCCTCGCAGTGGGCAACGTGTGGTTCGCAGTGCTCGGGGTTTTCCTGTTGCGACTTCCCGGCCCCGCGAGCTCGGTCCCGGGCGTCGGACCCGATGCCCGTGTCCTGTACCTCGCAGCCGACTGATCTGGGCTCACCCGCTGGAGCTGCCACGGACCAGCGGCGGCCGTGCAGAGCAGCTGCCGGTAGCCTCGCTCCCATGGAGGACATCGGACTTCTGGAGTTGGCCTCGACGACGTTCCGTGAGCGCATCACGGAGGTCGGAGCGGACCAGCACTTCCTTCCGACGCCGTGTGGCGACTGGAACGTCGCGGGTCTCATCACCCATGTGATCGGAGGAGACCACATGGCCGTCCGGTTGTTGGAGGGAGCCCACCGGGCCGAAGCGATCGGCTACCTCACCGGGTTGCCCCTCGGCGACGATCCGCTCGCGACCTACGACGAGCACGCCGGAGCGCAGCTTGCGGCGTTCCGCGAACCGGGTGCGATGGAGCGGATCTGTGAGCACCCGATGGGTGACCTTCCCGGGTCGGTGGTGATCGGGTTCCGCATCGGGGATCTGACTCTGCACTCCTGGGACCTTGCCCGAGCCGTGGGTGGTGGCGAGGATCTGCCCGAAGAGCT
>CAYVYG010000200.1:0-6530 GCA_964454385.1 uncultured Microthrixaceae bacterium | reverse complement strand
TGATCGAGGTCCGCGCCGATGTCGAACAGGGCGCGGACATGGTCATGGTCAAACCGGCCCTGTCGTACCTCGACGTGATCGCCGACACCGCAGCGGCGCTGGAGGTGCCCGTCGCCGCCTACCACGTCTCGGGTGAGTACGCGATGGTGCACGCCGCCGCCGAACGCGGTTGGGTCGACCTCGAGGCCGTCGCGCTGGAGCAGACCACCGCGATGAGGCGCGCCGGAGCCGACTTCGTGCTCACCTACTTCGCCCGCATGCTGGCGGAGCTCTTCGCGCAGGGTCTGCGGTGAGCACGGTCTCGACCGGGCAGCGTTCCGGCCCCACCGATCGGGACGGGGGCAACGCAGCACTGTACGGGCGCGCGCTCGAACGCATCCCCGGAGCGGTCAACTCCCCGGTGCGCGCGTTCCGCTCGGTGGGGGGCACGCCGTACTTCGTGACCCGCGGCGAGGGCGCCCGCGTATGGGATGTCGAGGGCAACGAGTACATCGACTGGGTGCAGTCGTACGGTGCGTCCATCCTCGGCCACGCGGATCCGGCGATCGTGGCCGAGATCGCGAAGGCCGCGCAGCGTGGTAGCACCTTCGGCGCACCCACACCCGGTGAGGTGGTGCTCGCCGAGATGCTCTGCGAGCGGGTTCCCGGGATGGACCAGGTGCGACTCGTCTCCTCGGGCACCGAGGCGGCGATGTCGGCGATCCGCCTGGCGCGCGGCTTCACCGGACGTGACCGGATCGTGAAGTTCGAGGGCAACTACCACGGCCACAGCGATGCCCTGCTGGCCGGAGCGGGAAGCGGGGTGGCCGAGGGAGGTCTTCTCGCCTCGGCTGCGCCGGGCTCCGCCGGAGTGACCGCCGGCGCGGTCGCCGACACGGTGGTGCTGGCCTACAACGTCGTGCCGAGCCTCGACGAGACTGTCGCCGTGGTTTGTGTGGAACCGGTCGCGGCGAACATGGGCCTCGTGGCGCCGGTGCCCGGGTTCCTCGAGGGGCTGCGGGCCGAGTGCGACCGCGTCGGGGCGCTGTTGCTCTACGACGAGGTGATCACGGGGTTCCGCATCGGTGGGGCCGGCGCAACCGGTGTCTACGGTGTCATCCCGGACATGTGGTGCTTCGGCAAGGTCATCGGCGGTGGTCTGACCGTCGGCGCCTTCGGAGGGACCACAGATGTGATGTCGCACCTCGCACCGCTGGGCGAGGTCTACCAGGCCGGCACGCTGTCGGGGAACCCGCTCGCGACAGCCGCCGGAGCGGCGGTCCTCCAGCGGCTCGACACCGAGGCCTACGAGGCGCTGGGCTCGACCGCGCGGTCGCTCGCCGAGGGCCTCACGGCGGCCTTCGACGGTGCAGGTGTGCGGGCCGTCTTTCCACGGGTCGGTCCGCTGGTCGGAGTGTTCTTCGGGGTCGACGAGGCCCCGGTCGACTTCGCGACCGCGTCGGCATCGGTCGCCACGGCGCGTTACCCGGAGTTCTTCCACGGGATGCTCGAACGCGGTGTCGCGCTCGCGCCCGGGCCCTTCGAGGTGATGTTCCCGTCGCTCGCGCACTCCGGGGTGGACCTCGATGCGACCCTCGATGCGGCACGGCAGGTCGCGAAGCGGATGGCGTGAGGGTCGGACAGATCGATGGGCCCTGATCGGCTGTCCCGTGAGGCTGCGGAGCGGGTGCTGCGGCGGGCGGTCGAGCTCGGCGACCAGCCTGGCTCGGTAGACGACAGCTTCGACGTGGCTGCGCTCGTCGCGGCCGTGGGTGACCTGGGGGTGCCACCGACCGCGGTGCAGCGGGCACTCGCAGAGGAAGAGGCCGGTCTGCTGGGAGCCGAGCAGGGCCGCCTGGACCGCCTGGCGGGTCCCGGGACGATCTCGGTGGGACGTGTGGTGCGGTCCGACGCCGTGACCGCGCTCGGTCTCACCGACGAGTGGTTGCGGCGCCAGTGGGCCTTCAAGCGGGTGCGCACCGGCGACACGGTCGCCGTCTACCGGCGTCGCACCGACATGGTCGCCTCGATGCAGCGCACCGCCCGCTCGATGAGCGGCAAGGAGAACGCCGAGAAGGTCCGGAACCTGCAGGTGGTGGTCCGGGATCTTGCGCCATCCACTTCGGTGGTCGCGCTCGCGGTCGACCTGGAGTCGTCCAAGGCGTTCGCGGAGATGGGCGCGGGCGTGGTTGCCGGAGGTGGCGCGCTCATGTCCACCGTCGGTGCGATCGCGGGTGACCTCGCGGGCTGGGCCCACCTCTGGCCATTGCTGGGAATTCCTGCGTCGGCCGGAGCGGGCATCGGGGTCCTGGTCGCCCGCAGGGCGTGGACCGGCGGTATAGACCTCGCCCTCGAGGGGCTGCTCGACCGGGTGGAGGCAGGGGAACAGCCGCCGAGCGTGATGGGAGGCATCACCGGTCGGCTCTTCGGCACGCCCGTGTCGTCGCAGCGCCCATCACAGCCCGACCCGCATTCCTCCCACGACTCCGGCGGAGCCCCGGTGGCAGGCACCGGCGACCGGATGACCGGCGAGCGGTTCGGTCGTCCGGGTCATGGGGCGCTGCGTCACGAGCCTCCGAGTCGTGGGGCTCCAGATCATGGGGCTCCAGATCATGGGGCACCGGGGGAGGGGCTCAGTCGGCCGGGGTGAGGACCAGGCGCACCCTGGTGCGGCCGTCCTCGTCGAGCAGCTCGAGGGATCGGGCGATCCCGCCACTGGTGTCCGCGGCCCCGCGGATCGTCGTGTCGACGTTCATGTTCCACAGGGGCGACGCGTGGGTGATGACCCGCTGGTCGACCTGCGGTTCGGGAAGGCCAGAGTCCTCGATGAACGAGGTGACGTCGTCGGGGCTGATCGTGAAGCTCACGTCCAGCTGCGAGTCGTCGTCGAGCCTGGCGCTCATGAAGTCCTCGGTGCTCGCAGGCAGGCTCAGGCCTCCGAGCTCGCTCACAGAATCCGCGTCGGTGTCGTCGATGGGCAACCGTTCGCGGTCGCTGCGGCCGGCCTCACCGGTGCCCTGTCCCGATCGGTCGGCACCGGCGGTGTCGCGCGGTCCGTCGGCGTCGTCACCTCCGGTGAAGACCAGCCACAGACCTGCCACGGTCAGCATCGCCAGCACGACCGGGATGCCCACGCGCAGGCACGTCCTCACCTCAGCCGGACCGGGGTTCGGGGATGATGCGCGCGAGCGCCGCCGCGCTGCGGTACACGGCTTCGGCGGCACCGGTCCCGTCGTCGCGCAACAGGTTGGCCATGATCCGCAGCACCCAGTCCATGAGCGTGTGGGAGCGCATGCCGACCCGGGTGAGCTCCCGCATCACCGCCGGCCGGCCGATCACCTGCGCGAACAGGCGGGCCACCTTGAAGTAGAGCCCGTAGGTGTCGGTGAGTATCCGGGGGTAGCGCTGCAGTGGCCAGGGTGAGGAGGTGGCGATCGCCTCGGAGATCAGCGACGCCGCTAACCTGCCGGTCTCGTAGGCGTAGTCGATGCCCTCGCCGTTGAAGGGGTTGATGCTCCCGGCCGCGTCGCCCACGATCAACCAGTTGGCCCCGACCTTGGGGCCGACGGATCCTCCCATCGGCAGGCGTCCACCCGTCGGGGCCTGGGTGGGCGTGTCCGGATCGATCTCCCAGTACCCGGGCAATGTCGCCGCGAACTCGGTCATCAGGTGGGAGGTGTTGACCGTCTTCCAGCCTGCGAAGGTCGACAGCAGTCCGACGCCGACGTTGATGGTGCCGTCGCCCACCGGGAAGATCCAGCCGTAGCCGGGCAGCGAGTTGCCGCGCCGGTCCCTCACGTCGAGCGCGGACTCGATCCACGGTTCGTCGTGCAGGGGGCTCTCGTAGTAGGTGCGGATAGCCATGCCCTGGGGCATCGCCCGGTCACGTGATGCGCCGAGAGCCCGTCCGAAGCGCGAGTTCGATCCGTCGGCCACCACGACGTAGCGCGCTCGGATCTCGTGATCGTCCCCGCTGGTCGAGTCGGTCACGGTCGCGCCGATCAGGCGTCCGGCGAACCACAGCGGCGAGCGCGCCTCGACACCGGTGCGCAGCACCGCTCCCGCTGCGACGGCGTTGTCTGCCACCAGGGAGTCGAGGTCGCGCCGGCGCACCACGTAGCCGTGTGACGGGTACACGGGGTGCTGCGGCCAGCGGAGCTCCAGGCTGCGGCCGTGGGCCAGTGCTCGCAGACCCTCGTAGCGGTGGTGTTCCCGCAGCGCTTCGGTCAGCCCCATCTCGTCGAGTTGGTGTACCGCACGGGGTGTCAGGCCGTCGCCGCAGGTCTTCTCGCGTGGGAAGACCTTCTTCTCGAGGACCACGACGTCCAGACCGGCGCGGGCGGCCCAGTACGCGGTCGCGCTGCCGGCAGGTCCTCCGCCCACCACGAGCAGGTCACAGACGTGGCTGCTCACCCGTTCAGCCGGGCCGGTCAACCCGTCGGAGGTGTGGCGGTCCACTCCTCGAGGACGGCCATGAAGTCGGCTGCCTGGTCGGGCAGCAACTCGTTGACCTTCTCCTCGAAGCCGTCCTCCCAGATCGCGGGATCGAACTCCTCACCGCCGAAGTCCACCCGCTCGTGCAGGACCACGGCCATGATCTCCGCCGGATCGAGGGTTGCGATCTGACCGGGCATGCCTCCCTGGATGGGTGCGTCCTGCGCTCCGTAGGTGTTGAACCCGGCGTCCTGGTAGCCACTTGATCCGAGTGCGACCCAGGTGACCTGGTCAACCGGGGAGGGGAACGCCTCGACCACCGCGCCGCCCGCCATCGCGGGGCCGACGCCGCCACCGCCGCCACCACCGTGGCAGCCCGCGCAGCCTGCGCTGCCGTTGTAGAGGTCGTTGCCGACGGCGAGGGGGCCCTCCTCGTTGGAAGGCTCACCGAGGGTCCAGGCGTACACGATGAAGAACAGAGGCAGGATCGCGAGCGCGGCGGCCGCCCACCACGGCACCTTCTTGCGGCGTTGGGCCGCCTCGACCCACGGCGGGGTCGGCTCGGGCTCGGGTTCGGGCTGCACGACCGCCGCAGCGGCCGATGCAGTCGCGGGAGCAGCCGACTCGGTCTTCTCGGGTGTCGCGGCGGTCTCGGTCGGCGCCGCTGGGGCATCTCCGCCGCCCTCACCGGTCAGCGCCGCCCGGCGCTGCTTGCTGCGAGCCAGGAGATGTTCTGGGATCTCGGTCAACGCTTGCCTCCGCGCGTCGCTCAGGGTGTGGCCCGCCCGGGTCCACCGGTACCGACCGTCGGACCAACTCTATGCACGATCCGCCCACGCACACCAAGAGAGCCGTCGTCGACAGCTCGTTGTTGCGGGGTCTGTTGCAGGGGCGAACCGATCGGGTTGCATCGCCGGCGCAGATGTGCTTCCCACAGGGGCGTCGTGGTAGACCTGCGAGAGCCGGGCGCGATCTCGAAGCAGGTCCCGAACGGCCTAGACTCAATCCCTGACGAAGTCCGTCCCCGACGGGGGCGCCGGAGTGGCCCCGGGGCTGCTCCGAATGGAGGTAAACGTGGTCGCATTCATCACGTCGCTGATCGTGCTGGCGGTGATGCTGGTGCCGGTGTCCTGGTTCGCCAAACGCCGTCACGTCGGTGACCCCTTCACCTGGGGCGAGGCGGTGGTCGCCGGAGCGTACGTGTTCTTCGTCCTGTTCTGGGCCTACGGCGTGGTTCCCCACCAGTGGCTCACGTGGGCCGACGCGGAGCTCAACTGGCGGCCAGACCTGGTGTGGTTGGGTCCCGGTGGGTCGATGACGTTCCCGATCGTGGGTTGGACCCTCGAGACTCCCTGGTTCCCGATGACGATCTCCGCCCAGGCCTTCCGCGACGTCATCGCGACCCTGATCTACATCGTGCTGCTCGGTGTCCAGATCTGGTTCTGGGCCTGGTGGCAGAACCGGGATCGCCGGGCAGAGGCCACCGCAGCGGTTGAGCCCACAACTCCCTATGGTCGACCATTGATAAAGCGAGCGTGATCCACCATGGCAGTCACTGACGCAAACCCGCCGCTTCCGGTGTTCAGCACCGACTACGTGCTCCAGGAGGTCGATGCCGACTACCTGGCGCGAGCCGTCAAACCGAAGCAGTTCATCCACATCGACCAGTCAGAGTGCATCCAGTGCGAGGGGTGCGTCGACATCTGCCCCTGGAAGTGCATCCACATGGTCTCGCCGACCGCGATCGAGGATGCGGTCGACATCGAGCGGCCCGGTCTCGACCCGACCGACAACGTCGTGTTCCTGATCGACGACGACGTCTGCACCCGCTGCGCTCTGTGCGTCGACCGCTGCCCCACCGGAGTCATCGTGATGGGCAAGATGGTCGAGCCGGGCCCCAACGGCGAGATCCACCAGCGCACCAACGGGCACGGCTATGCGTACGGCATGAGGCTTGCCTGATGGCCCGAGCCGGCACGACCGAATCGACGACTCCGGCATGGCGCGAGGCGAGCGCCGTGCGGATTCGACTCGACCGCCTGCCACAGAGTAGGGAGTACACCCGTGGCTAAGACGATGCAGGGTTCCGGAGGCATCTCCGAGAAGTGGAACGAGCT
>CAYVYG010000199.1:0-6535 GCA_964454385.1 uncultured Microthrixaceae bacterium | reverse complement strand
AACTTGGTGATGGAGGGGTCCGCGAAGAGGACCTTGTCGGGGTTCGTTATCCTGAGCTCGCGACCCTCCACCTCCAGGATGGCCGTAGGGGAGCTCACGGTGTGCTCTGCGGAGACTCGCGGACCACCTCGGCAGGGTCCTTGTCTCCTCGCAGTCCCAGGTAGCGCGGATGTCGCAACCGACCGGCGGCGGTCCACTCGGTGAAGCCCACTTCGCAGACGTGGCGCGGTGGGACCCAGTGGACATCCGCGACCTCGTGACCCCTCGGGGCGTCGCTGAACGACGGATCCGGTTGCTCGTCGGGTTCCAGGAGTGAGCGCAGACGGACCAGCTCAGCGTCGTCGAAACCGGTGCCCACCCGCCCCGCGTACCTCAGCGAGCCGGCGTCGTCGTGGTAGCCCACCAACAGCGCGCCGATGCCCCTGCGCGACCCGCGCGGCTCACTGAAGCCTCCGATGACCAGCTCCTGGCGGGCTACGCACTTGAGCTTCACCCAGTCGCGGCTGCGGCCGTGCACGTAGCGGCTGTCGGCCCGTTTGGCGATCAGGCCCTCCCAGCCGCTCTCGCATGCCTCGGCCAGGTACTGCTCACCGACGGCGTCGTCGGGTGCACCGCCGTTGCGGTGAGCACAGAAGCGGATCGGGTCCTCGAAGCGGATCACCTCGCGCAGAGCGCTCTTGCGGGCCCGCAGCGGAACCGCTTCCAGGTCGTTGCCATCGAGGTGGATGAGGTCGAACAGGTACAGATGGATGGGTATGCCCGATGATGCGGCGCCGGCCGCGCCGGCGACCCCGGCACGCTGTTGCAGTTTCGCGAAGCTGGTGCACGAGCCCTCGAAGGCAACCACCTCCGCGTCGGCGACGAAGCGTCCGGGAGACTGCGACAGCAGCGGTTCGACCAGCTCCGGGTAGAACGAGGTGCGGTCCTTGCGGTTCCGCGAGAACAGCCGGAGCGCGTCGCCGTCGCGCACCACACAGAGCCTGATGCCGTCGAGCTTGCGCTCGAAGACCCAATCGCTCCCGGTTGGAACCTGCTCGACGAGCGTGGCGAGCATCGGTTCACGGAACCCCGGCTCAACCATCGTCGGGAAGCAGTGTGGGTGGTCTCATCGATCGCCTCCGCAGCTCAACGGTAGGCAGTCGACTCGTGGGCCATCACATCCACAGTACGCCCGCTGATCGGTCGGGTCGGTCGGGACCCGCACGGCAGGCGGCGGACGGAGGGTGGAAAACCGCTCCGCTCCCTGGATACTCGACACATGGACAACAGGACAATCAGGTCGATCACCTCAGCGACGTTGGTGTCGTTGGCTCTGCTCGTACCGCTGACCGGCTGTTCGGACAGCACCGAGGACCAAGCCGTCATCGACGGGCCCGAGACCACCGACGCAGGGACCACCGGCGACGAGGAGGTCGTGGCTCCGGTGATCGTCGAGGACGAGAAGCCGGTGAGGGTGCAGGCCGGCCGCTCGATCGACGTCACGACCGAAGGGGTGACCGAGGTCGCTACCAGCGACGAAGCGGTGCTCGAGGTCACACAACCCCGTGACGACGGTTCCGCGCAGTTCAACGCCGGTGCCACAGCGAAGGCGCCCGGCTCAGCGACGCTGTCGGTCTACGCCGGCGACGAGTTGCTCTACGAGGTCGAGGTGACCGTCGAGCCGTGATCCCCGCCGCGGGCCGGGCGAGCCGAGCGGCGCGTCGAGATCCGCTCAGCGCTGGTAGGTGACTCAACGCTGGTAGGTGACTCAACGCTGGTAGGTGACTCAACGCTGGTAGGTGACGACGCGGCGGCCGCCGTCGACCGAAGCGCTCAGGTCCAGTCCGAGTGCGGCTCCGATGTCGAACGAGTGCACGTCGTCGTCGACGACCCCGCCCGCTGCGTCGCTCCACTCGGCTCTGGGATCCAGGTTCCGCCACATCGCGTCGAGGGCCTCGGCCGCAGCAGACGGGTCGCCATCGCGCACCGCGACGGCCGCCTCCTTGGCGTGTCGGCCGATCTCGTCCCGGCCGTAGCGTGCGACGATTCGTTCGGTCACCTCGCCGTCGGAGGAAGCCGTGGTCCTCGTGATGATCATCCGTTGCTCGTCGGTGCCCTTCAGGGGGATCTCGAGCTCGATGTCACTTCCACCGGAGGGCGCACCACCGGGAGCGGTCGCTGAGTACTCGGCGCGCGCTCCGACCACGAGACTCGGCCCGTCGGCGCGTTGGCGGACCCCGACGGACTGTGCCACAGCTCCCGATGCCCCGAGCACCGGCACGCCGATCGCCGCGGTCAGACCTGCCGAACCGCCGAGGGAGATGATCTTGTCGCTCACCGCTGGCTCAGGCGCGCCGAGCCCGATGAGATCAGCTCCCTTCTCCCAGAGGACACCAACAGGGCTGCGCGATGCGAACGGCAGCCCGGGTGACAGGGTGCCCGCGTTGAGCAGCTCCCGCAGACCGAGTCGTGCCAACAAGCCGGGTACCTCATCGGAATCGACGTACCAGGCGTCGCTGTTGTGCACCGACAGCTCACCTCCGGCATCGCCGCCGAGCTCCACTCCGGGCCCGCCGTCGAAGCCGAACTCGGCTGAGGCGCCCACCGATGCGGTGAAGCCGTCGACATCCTCGAGGCGCACCATGGAACGGCCCCCGGGTAGCTCCATGACGGTCAGCCTCGCGGCGCCCTTCATCCCGAGCCCCGCAGCGATGGCGCCACCGAGCTCCCAGGTCTCGGTGCGAAGCGGCAGCGGATCGCCCACGGGGGGTGGACCGGGATCGCCCGCAGTGGCGCTCATCGAGGCCTCCGGGTGGTCTCCTCCTCCGGTCGCGGTGCCATTGGGCGGAACACTGGTGACCGATGGCGGGACCGCCCCGCCCTGCGATGCCCGAAGTTGCTCGTCTGCGTTGCGCTCCAGCTCCCGGGCGGCTCCATCGAGGGCGGCGGTCATCTGGTGGATCACGCCCAGGTGACCGCTCCAGTGGGAGGTGAAGCGGTCCGCGTCCCGTCCGCGCCACGACGCTCCCCGGAGCAAACCGGTCACCCGTCGCAACGATGAATCGATGCGACGGCCCTCTGAGCGCATCGTCGACGCGAGCTCGCGCAACTGGATCGGGTCGGCTCCCAACTCACCCACGGCGGCAAGGTAACCGTTGGCTCCATCGTCGTCAGCGGGTCGATCGACCCGGTGCTCGGTTCCGGTGAGCAGTAGGACGGTTGGTCAGCGGTACCGTCGGCCAACCGTTCCCGGGGTCACCCCCGCGCTACGTCAGGCAGCGCCGCGGGTGACAGACTCCGGAGGTGACCACCGACCACGCCAGGATCGAGCGCGCCGAGCTGTGCGAGCTGTTCGATTCGTTCGGACCCCGGGTGGCCACGTTGTGCGAAGGCTGGGACGCGGCGGACCTCGCAGCGCACCTCGTGGTGCGCGAGCGGCGCCCTGACGCAGCGCTGGGCATCGTGGCCCCGCCGCTCGCCGGTCACTCCGAGAGGGTGCGCGGCTCCTACGCGCAGCGACCCTGGGACGAGTTGGTCGGCCTGGTGCGCAACGGTCCGCCGCTGTTGTCGGTCTTCGCGATCCCCGGTGTGGAGCGACTCGCCAACACCATGGAGTTCTTCATCCACCACGAGGACCTCCGCCGGGCGAACGGCCTCGAGCCCAGAGACCTCGACGCCGACCTGGAGGACCAGCTCTGGAGGATCATCGGGAGGATGTCGAAGCTCTTCCTGCGCAAGGCGCCCGGCGGGGTCACCCTGAATGCCGGCGATGGCCGCTCGATCGTCGCCCGGGACGACGAACCGATGGTGACGGTCAACGGTGAGGTGGGAGAGCTCGCGCTGTTCATCTACGGACGCCAGGATGCCGCTGCGGTGACCCTCGAAGGACCGAGCGATGCCGTCTCGGCGTTGGCAGAGGCCGACTTCGGGATATGAGCCGGACCGCAAGCGCAACGGTGCGCTGGGCCCTGGTGTCGTTGACGATCGCGGTCCTGGCCGGCTGCAGCGGCGACTCCGGTGGTGGCGACTCCTCGTCGCCGGAGGATCGCGGGTCATCGACCACCGCAACCCCGACGAGCGCACCCGAACCCGCTGCCCGCACCGTCGAGGAGGTGCTCGCGCTCGGCCGGCCGGTGGTGCTCACCCACTCCGGTGGCGAGGACGCGCATCCGACCGCCACACCGTTCGCGTACGCGGAGTCGGTCGCGGCGGGGGTCGACATCCTGGACTTCGACGTGCGGCTCACCGCGGACGGTGTGCTCGTGGCCCACCACGACGAGGACGTCGACAGGACCACGAACGGTACCGGCAGGGTCTCCGAGATGACCTACGACGAGATGCACGGGCTGGATGCCGCCTACTGGTTCACCGAGGAGTGCGCAGCGTGCGAGGGGCGCCCCGCGCAGGAGTACATCTACCGGGGGATCCGCACCGGTGAGGTCGAACCCCCCGAGGGATACGAGCCATCGGACTTCGCTCCCACGGCCTTCGAGGAGATCATCTCCGCTCATCCCGACTTCCCGCTCAACATCGAGATCAAGGGATCCCATCCCACCGACGTTCCTGCCGCACGGGAGCTCGCCCGGATCCTCACCGAGACCGACAGGTTGGACCAGGCGGTGGTGACCGCGTTCGACGACGAGCTCGCCGAGGCGTTCCACGAGGCCGCACCGACGGTCGCGATCACGCCGGGTCTGGCGGCGATGACGAGCTATGTGCTGGGAGGCGAGGCCCTGCCCGGAGATCGGCGGATTGTGCAGATACCACCGGAGTACGAGGGGATCGAGCTCCTCAGCGAGGACTTCGTCGCCCGGGCACATGGCGACGGGCTGGTGTTGTGGATATGGCCCAACGACCGCGCGTGGGAGAACCGCGAGGGGTATGACCGGTTGTTGGACCTCGGTGTCGACGGCATCAACGCGGCCGATCCCGCGGTCGCGGTGGAGGCGATCCGGGCGCGGTAGAGCCCCGCGCGGGGGCTCGGTCGTCCAGGCTCAGTCGTCCAGGCTCAGTCGTCCAGGCCAAGGACCCGGGCTGCGTTGTCGCGCAGGAACTTCGGCCAGACCTCGTCGCGCAGCGGGACATCGGGCAGTTCGCCCATGATGCGCTCGTAGGTGAGCCCAGCGGGGAAGTAGCCCGCGTAGATGATCTTGTCGGAACCCCGCGTGTTGGCGTAGTCGATGATCGCCTTGGGATAGCGCTTCGGGGCGAACGCAGAGGTCGAGTAGTACAGGTTCGGCCACTTGAGCATGAGCTTCACCGCGAGGTCCTCCCACGGCTCACAACCGTGACGGGTCACGATCGTGAGCTCGGGGAAGAACCAGCAGATCTCGTCGAGGTGCTCGACCTTCTGGGGATACAGCGGTACGCGCGGGCCGGGCACCCCGGCGGTCAAAAAGATCGGCAGTCCGAGCTCGACGCACGCCGCGTAGACGGGATAGTACGGCGCCGCGTTGATAGCGGTCTCGCAACCTGCGGGGAAGCTCGTCACCGCCCGGATGCCCCATTCCTGGTGGAACGACTTGATCTTGCGAACCGCATCCATGCCATCACGCGGGTCCACGTCCACACACGGGATGAACCGATCGGGCAGATCACGCACGGCCCGGCGCGGTGCCTCACGGTCGTCATGCCCGACGTTCACCATCCCCTTCGCCACCCCGTAGGTGTCCATGTTGTGCAGGGTCACCGCCACCGGATCGACGCCCTCGGCAATCTCGGCGGGGATGTCGGTGAACATGTACTGTGCCGGCATCTTGAAGTCCTCCTGGCTCTCGGCGTCCCGCAGCGCCGGCGCCAGGAACCGGTAGACCTCCTTGCGGTCGGTGCTCGGGAACCCGATGAGGGTGTCGATGATCGCGACGTCGGTCGGCATGGCCATGGGAGCCACACTAGATCGCGTGATCGCGGCTGGGTTCGGACCCGCCGCCGCAGCACCCTGGCCGTTCCGACTGACGCTTCCTCTGCGGGTTCCGGCGCCCCAGCACTAATCTGACGGCGTGACCACCGACCCATCGACCGAAGCCGGCTCGGTCCCGGCCAGCTACAACATCGCGGATGTCTGGGAGGCGGTGGTCGACCGGATCCCCGAGCGCGAGGCGGTCGTGTGCGGTGACCAGAGGCGCACCTTCGCGGAGCTCGAGAAGCGCGCGAACCGCCTCGCCAACCATCTCGCGGCCGAGGGCGTGGGCGTCGGGGACTTCGTCGGGTGCTACCTGCCGAACTCGATCGAGTACATCGAGACGATGCTCGCCTGTTTCAAGATCCGCGCGCTGTCGGTCAACATCAACTACCGCTACGTGGCCGACGAGCTGGCACACCTGTTCGCGGACGGACCCCTCACCGCAGTCGTTTGCCCACCCGAGTACCTGGACAACGTTGCCGAGGTGGCACCGGGGATCGACGCGTTGCGGTTCGTCCTGGTCACAGGGGACGGTCCCGGCGAGGGCACCGGAGCCTTCGGCAACGCCGAGGTCCACGGCTACGAGACAGCGCTGGCTGACGCGTCACCTGAACGTCCGGTCGTGCCCGACAGGGGCGACGACGACCTGTATGT
>CAYVYG010000198.1:0-6570 GCA_964454385.1 uncultured Microthrixaceae bacterium | reverse complement strand
GCGCCGGCGCGCTCGGCGCGCCACTGCTCGCGCCCCGCGATCGTGTCACGCTCGCCCGCGGGGTCGGCCCTCAGGATGTTGTCGGCGCCGCCGAGGGGTGACTCGGCTGTCTCGGTGAAGGCGTTGACCCCGATCACGGGGAGGTCACCCGATTCGATGCGGCGCATCCGCTCGGTGTTGGAGCGCACCAGACGTCCCTTGAGCTCGTCTATCGCCTCGAAGGCACCGCCGAGCGCGAGCACCTCGTCGAGCTCGGCGGTGACCGACTGCTCGAGCTCGTCGGTGAGACGGTCCATGACCACCGAACCCTCGAAGAGGTCGGGATACTCGAGCAGGTCGGTCTCGAGCGCGAGCACCTGTTGGATGCGGAGTGACCACTGCTGGTCCCATGGGCGCGGAAGCCCGAGGGCCTCGTTCCACGCCGGGAGCTGGATCGATCGGGCGCGCGCGTCGCGCGACAGGGTCACACCCAGAGCCTCCAGCACGATCCGCTGGATGTTGTTCTCGGGTTGTGCTTCTGTCAGGCCGAGGCTGTTGACCTGTACCCCGTAGCGGAAGCGGCGCGCTCTGGGGTCGGTGACCCCGTAGCGTTCGGCGGTCATCCGGTCCCACATGGTGGTGAACACCCGCATCTTCGCGGTCTCCTCCACGAAGCGGATCCCCGCGTTGACGAAGAAGCTCACCGAGGCGACCACGCCCGCCATGTCGTCGGGGTCGACCTGGCCGGAGTCGCGTACCGCGTCGAGCACTCCGATCGCGTTGGCGAGCGAGTAGGCGATCTCCTGGGTGGGCGTGGCTCCGGCCTCCTGGAGGTGGTAGGAGCACACGTTCATCGGATTCCACCGGGGTACGTTCGCGTTGCAGTAGGCGAACATGTCCACGATCAGTCGTCTGCTCGCCTCCGGAGGGAAGATGTAGGTGCCCCTGCTGAGGTACTCCTTGACGATGTCGTTCTGGGTGGTGCCCCGCAGCGCCGTCGTGTCGACCCCCGCCTCGGTGGCGTTCGCGATGTAGAGCCCGAGCATCCACGCCGCCGGTGCGTTTATGGTCATCGAGGTGTTCATCTCTGCCGGGGGTATCCCCGCGAGCAGGGTGCGCATGTGGCCCAGGTGGGCCACCGGCACCCCGACCTTGCCGACCTCTCCGTGGGCGAGTGGGTGGTCGGGGTCATAGCCCGTCTGGGTGGGCAGGTCGAACGCGATCGACAACCCCGTCTGCCCTTTCGCGAGGTTCGTGCGGTACAGCTCGTTGGAGGCCGCCGCGCTGGAGTGGCCGGAGTAGGTCCTCATCATCCACGGCCGGTCAGGCTCCTCGAGCCGGGAGTCGGTCCTCGATGGTTCACCTCGGTCTGCCATGGCAACATTCTGCCCGCAGCACCCATCGGCGTGACAGCCCTGCGCTGAGCGTCGGAGATGCGGGGATCCCGGCCGGCGTGCAGGGGGTGGGCGCGCCGACGGGGACATCGACTGGTCAAAAAGCACAACGACCCGGAGGGCGATCCGGGTCGTACACAGCAGCGGGGCGGAGCGAGGGCCACAAGGCGCCAGCACCTGGAAAGCGCTGGTGGCGATGCGTTTGGAGGGAGATACGTGTCCCTCGCTCCCATGCCCCGGCTGTGTTCCGATGGGGGCGAAACCATCGGTACTTGTAGTATCGTCACTTTCGGTGCTCATGCCAACACCCTTTTGGAACAAGCTGAGAGTTCTCTCGGTTTGAGATGTCCCTGACCGAAAGACGAGGAAGGTCGTGACAGGTGGTCACGCTGCTTGCCGAGAGTGACTCGACGCTGTTCCTGGGCGAGGACTTCTTCCCCTGGATGATCCTGGCCTTCGGTGGGGCGATGGTGGTCGGCAACGTCCTGGCGCTGCTGCGACCCCCGGATGCGACCGGGGAGGATGCGTCCGAGCAGAAGGGTCCAGGTGCTCCCGATCGCACGCCCGGATCCGGGGAGACCGCCGGTCGCCCGCCACTGGTGCGCTCCACGGTGATGATCGTGGTGGGGCTCGCAGCGGCACTCTGGAGCATCGCGACGCTGTTGGCCTGACCGGGCGCGTTCTTGTCTCCGGAGGGAGCACGTGGTGCTATCCGCCCGACATGCACTCGAGGGTGATGTCGGTGATCTTCGAGGTGAGCTCGTCAGGGTCACCGCTCAGGAGCAGGTCCTCGAGGCCATCAGGACCGAGGTCCTCCTCCAGGCTGTCCGCGATGCACGTGGCGACCGACTCTGGTAGCCCGGCTCCGACGAGCTCCTCGACGAGCTGGTCCCGCAGGTCACCGATGCCGGTACCGGAAGCCTGTTCGTTAGCGGGACAGCGGGTACCGGTTTCGGGGAGCTCGAGGTTCACCAGATAGGCGACGACCGCGTCGTCGACGCACGGCCCGCCGCGCAGGAAGGCGGTGTGGCCGTCGCCCTCGTAGGTGAGTAGCACCGAGCCGGCCAGTGCCTGGTTCATCTGCTCGGACCACTCATATGGTGTCGCGGGGTCCCCCAGGGTGCCCACCACGAGGATCGGTGGTGCACCGGATGCGCTCCACTCGGGCACTGGGTTGGCAGGCTCTGGCCAGTCGAGACAGCCGAGCGGCGCGGTCTTGAGCACCTCCCCGAAGGTGGGTGCGGACTCCGCTACCTCGTCCATGGCCTCGATGGCTTCCTGTTGGGAAGGCCGGGCGTCGGCATCGGCGCAGTTGACCAGTGTCTGCGCATCGCTCGAGTTGTCCCAGCTGCCGTCGGGATTCCTGCCGAGCTGTCGGTCCACGAGGGTGAACACGAGTTCACCACCGTTGCTGTCACCACTGTCGATGCTGTCTATCGCCCGGGCCAGAGGGCCCCAGATGCTGTCGTCGTAGAGCCCGGTCGCCAGGCCGATGTCGAACAGATCGCGTGTCAGCTTCCGTTCACCCGAGGGTGTGTCGACGGTCATCGGGTCCGTGTCCAAGCGACCGCGGACCTCCTCTACGGTCTGCGCGGTGCGCCCGGACAGCGCGCAACCCGGGTCGGCATCGCAGGTCGCGATGAAGTTGAGGTAGGTGCGTTCGAACCCCTGTGCCTGGCTGATGGTCTGTTGGAGGTCGGTGGCGGTGGGTGACACCGAGCCGTCGAGCACAATCGCCCGGATCCGTTCGGGGAACATCGTCGCGTAGGTGGCGCCGATGGCGGTGCCGTAGGAGAAGCCGACGTAATTCAGCTTCTCGTCGCCGAGGGCCCCGCGGATCTCCTCCATGTCACCTGCGACATCCGCGGTCGACATGTGCTCGACCAGATCCGCACTGTTGTTCTCGCACCCTTCGAGGATCTCCCGCTGGTCCTCGATAGCGCGGTCGAGCTCCGCTTCGTCATCGGGGCTCAGGTCGCCTTCGATCTGGGCTTCCTTCTGGTCGTCGGTGAGGCATCGCACCGGTGAGCTCTCACCGACGCCCCGCGGGTCCCAACTCACCAGGTCGAAGCGTTCCTTCAACTCGTCGGGCACCATGACCGCGGCGCTGGCGAGGAACTCGATCCCCGAGCCTCCCGGTCCGCCCGGGTTGAACAGCAGCGAACCGATCCGCTCCTGTGAGTCACCGGTTGCGGTCACCCGGGCCAGTGCCAGGTCGATGGTGCCGGATCGCTCGTCGTTGCGATCGATGGGCACTGCGAGCGTCGAGCACTCGAGGCCTGCGAGAGGTGCGAGCTCCTGTGTGCAAGTGCCCCAGTCGAGCTCACCTCTTGCTGTTGCGCCCGGATCCTCGGTGGCGGAGCGATCGTCGCGCGAGTTGCTCCGGGCGGTCGCGACCGGTTCGGAACCCGTCTTGCACGCCCCGGCCAGCAGGGCGAGAACAGCCATGAGGACCGCGAGCACGGAAGATAGTGGTCTCGGGCGTGTTGCCACAGGGGGGTTCGGCACGCTCACGAGGGTACCGAGCACCGGACGCGATCCACCGTCGCAGCTCAGGGCTTCTCAGGAGCTCAGCGCAACGCCATCACTCGTCGTCGCCGTACTCGATCCTGCGGAACTGCTCGTCGGTGAGCCGGTCCTCGGGCGGGAGGTCCTCCACCTCACGGCGACGGTTGGCGACCATTGCCACATAGGCGATGATGACCACCACGCCGGCGATCCCGAATATCAACAGGCCCTGGAACCACATGGACACATCCGATCACATGGAAGGCTCTCATGCACGAATCCCGAGCCGTTCACCATCGCAGCTCGCTCACCGCGTGGGTACCCGATATGCCCTTGAGGGTCACCTGCGATTCGTCGCCGAAATCGAGGTCGCCGGAGACCTCGGTGATGGCCCGGGTCAGCCCTGATACCAGGATCTGGCCTCCGGCCGCGAGGTTCGCGACCCGCGCGGCGACGTTCACGTGCAGACCGAAGAGGTCGCCGCCTGCTTCCACGGCCTCACCGGTGTGGAGCCCCATGCGCACCTTCACCGGTGCGCCGGTAGATCCCAGGTCCGCGTCCACGAGCCGGCGCTGGATATCGATCGCGCAGTCGATGGCGTTGCGGGCGCTTCCGAAGGTGATCATGTAGCCGTCACCGATCGCCTTGACAACCCGTCCGTCGTGTGCCGCGACGGAGCCCTCGATCAGCTCGTTGTGGAGCCGCAGGCACTCGAACCAGGACCTGTCACCCAGCGACTCGGCCATCTGGGTGGAGGACTCTATGTCGCTGAACACGAAGGTGACTGTGCCGCCGGTTCGGGGAACACTCGCGACCGCCGCTCCGCCGCTGCTCACGACGTCGCGCGCCACGGCCTCGATCATCGTCGCCCGGGCGTCGCGTCCAGCCGGTGTCGGAGCCACACCTGGGGGCGAAGTTGTACCGATCGCAGTTCCGAGGTCTCCCGGAGCCACGGTCTCTCGGTGCGCGGTGCGCGCCCCGGCCGCGGGCGGTGTGGTCGTGACGAGGTCGGCCAGGCTGATCGTCGTGGCGCCGGCCCGCACGGTCCTACCGGCTTCCAGGGTCACCGTTGCGGACACGGCGACGTCATCGATGGTGGTCCCGTTTCGGCTGCCGAGGTCCTCGAGGTGCACGCGCTCTCCGATCGGGAAGATGGCGAGGTGTCGCCGGCTCAGCATCGGGTCGTCTATCAACAGGCCATCGCATTCGCGGCCGAGCTCCATACGACGATCGACCACCACGTGCAACGGACCGCCGTCGGGAGGTTGAACCTCGATCACCCGATGTCCGCTCACGGCTCTCAGCCTAGCGTTGACGCTTTGATGGACCGGTCGGATCGATCACCCCGACTGTCACGGACCGAAAGGAGCTCACGATGCAATGCTCTGTCACCCGGAGGGACATCACGACCTTCGAGGGGGATGCGATCGTCAACGCTGCGAACAGCTCGTTGTCAGGAGGTAGCGGAGTCAACGGTGCGATCCAGGCCGCGGCCGGACCGGAACTGCTCTCGGCGTGTCGGCGCATCGGCGGTTGCGCCGCAGGCGACGCGGTGTCGACCCCCGGTTTCCGGTTGCCGGCACGCTGGGTGATCCACGCGGTGGGTCCGGTCTGGCGCGGCGGCGGACACGGGGAACCGGACCTGCTCGCGTCCTGCTACCGGCGCTCGCTCGAGGTCGCCGACGATCTGGGGGCCCGCAGCGTGGCCTTCCCTGCGATCTCGACGGGGATCTACGGCTATCCACTCGAAGCGGCAACCGACATCGCGGTCAGCACGGTCCGCGCGGTCGGTTCGGTCGGAACCGCGGTCGAACGGGTGAGCTTCGTGTGCTTCGACGAACGAACACGCGAGACCTACGAGGCGCTGCTCACCTAGCGCTCCTGGGGTCCACGCGGGCCCCACCGGCGCCGCGGGCCGTTGCCAGACGGAACAGGATCACGACCGCGGCCAGTGATCCGCCGACTCCTCCCACCAACAGGGCGCCATCGCCCACGGAGCTGCCGTAGATGACCCAGATCACCGCCTCGGTGCACGCCATCGCCCAGGTGACCGCCGAGATGCCCGAGACGTCGGTCGATCGCAGCGCCGAAGCGGCCGCCGGTGTGAACTGGACCGCGTACATCAACCCCACGACCAGCCCTGCGGCGCTCCAGTCGCCGAACGCGAGGAATGGCAAAGGTGCGAGGGCCACCGCTGTGAGGCCGATCGACAGCGGCCTGCGACCCGGTTGACCGACCAGTCGCAGATACTGGATGGCCATCACCACATACAGCACGGCGGCGGTGATCGCGACCGGGAGAATCCCCCAGAGCCCTTCGGCGAGCCCGTATGCGGTCCACCAGCCGTTCATGGCGATCCCGACACCGATCCAGATCCCCGAGACGCCGTCCGCGCTGCGGACCCGGTGGAGGCGCAGGACCTGGGGCACGATCATGCCCGCGCCCATCACGTTCGCCACGACCAGCAGAGCGGGAAGGATCACCTCGGTGGACCCGATGGCCCCGAGCGACGGAGCGCTGCTGTGTGCACCGGTAGTCGCGAGCGCCGCGATCATCTGCGGGTCTTCTCCGCGCGGCTCACCACCTCGTCGAAGAGGCGTTGGTTCACCGGGTCTGTTCCCGCGGTGTCCTCCGGGTGCCACTGCACCGCGACCATCCATGCATCCCGACTCGGCAGGTCCACCGCCCC
>CAYVYG010000197.1:0-6600 GCA_964454385.1 uncultured Microthrixaceae bacterium | reverse complement strand
TAGCAGCCGAGCCGGGCCCACGCGCTCGGCGCGGCCGGGGCCCGAACCTTCGAGTCGCGCAGAGCGACCCGATCCGACTCATGAGCGATGGGCTGCCAGGAGCGCTTCCGGGTCAGCGCTCGTGATCTCCGGATACCGACGCCAGAACGCCTTGATGTTGTCCCGGTCGCGGTCGAAGGTCTCGACCTAACAGAAGTGGTCGGGGTGACGGGGATCCACCTCGAAGCTGTAGAGGGCGACGTTGTCGAAGTCGTGTCCGTCCTTGGTGCCGGTTTCCCGAAGGATCTCGATGACATGTCGATCGCTGGCGCAGACGTCGATGAGATCGTGACGGAAGGTGCCCTCGAAGAACTCGGTCCACCACAGCAACATCGCGATCACGTCGTCCCTGCCGCGCATGAGCCGCAGAGGACCGGCGCCGATGTCGTTTCGCCACACGACGTCGTCTGCGAGTGCATCGAAGGCAGGCTGGGGGTCGCCTTCCTCCCAGAGCAAGCGGAACTGCTCCCGGGCTCGGGTTGCGAGCGGATGGTCATACATGTCGGGTGCTCCATTGTCAGAGTTGCCATTGTCAGTCGAGCCGAATCGCCGCTCGCCCTGCTCGTCGAGGTGTCAGCGGTCCGCGGCGGGTGCCGGGCCGACTGGAGGCGGCTGCCACCAGTGCCGGTCGTGATTCGATGCCGAGCTTCTGGTACCCGTGCACGAGGTGGGTCTTCACGGTGGAGATCCCGATGAAGAGCTTCTCGGCGATCTGCAGGTTGCTGAGGCCGTCGGCGACCAGCTCGACCACGCGTTGTTCTGCCGGGGTGAGTGCGGCCCAACCCGATGTGGCGCGGGGCGCCCGCGTCAGTCGGGATAGTGCCATCCGGGTGGCATCCGCGAGGGTCAGCTCGTGTCCGTGTTCGTAGCCGCGGCGATCCATCCGCGCACGCAGGTCTTCCAGCTCCGCTGCGAGCGTCGGGCCCCACCATTGAGCGCCCGTCGCGTCGCCGAATCGATCGGCGGCACCGAGCAATGCGCTCGCATCGCCGGCCCCGCCGGGATCACGACCGAGGACCACACCGAGAGCGGCCAGGCTGAGGTGTCTGAGCACCTCGCTGTCGGCGGCATCAGTCCGGTCGAGCGCGTCGATGGCCAGGACTTCCGCTTCTTCGGTGTCTTCCCGGGAGAGGGCGACGAGTGCCTCAAGGACCAGAAGGTTCACCAGCGGATGGGCCATCTGGCGTGTGGTGAAGAAGTCCGGTCCGAGTGTGTCGAGCCTCGACGTGGCCGCATCGGGGCCATCGAGGTGGAGGTCGGCCTCAGCCGCGAGCAGCACGCCGCTGGCCTTCCAGAGCGGTATCGCTGCGTCACGGATGAACGCGTCGGCATGGTTGCGGGCGCCTTCGTAGTCCTCTGAGAGCGTGGCGATCACGCTCGCCCCGAGCTCGATGACGGGCGCGAGCATGTCGGTCATGTCCTCTTTGTGGAGGTGGAACATGCTTCGCCGGGCGGCCTCGAGATCGCGGTACAGCCATGCGATGCGAAGTGCGAGCATGCCCGGGCTGAGGGACGCCGGGTGCAGCAGCGATTCGATCTCGAGTTCCGCCCCAGTCTTGTTGCCCTCCGAAGCCAGCAGGCAGGCTCGGGTAGCGCGGAACGACCACCAGCTCTCGTCGCTCAGCCCGATCTCCGACCGAACGAGTTCGAGGATCTGTCGAACCCCTCGATCGGTGGCTTCTCATTCGAGGTTCACACGTGATGGTGCCGAGGGCATCCACCGCGCGATCGAATTCCGCAACGCCACGGGATCCATCGCAAGGTGGATTCGCGGTATCCATCGCAAGGTGGATTCGCGGTGGCTCATGGCGACAAGCATCAACGCCGAGCCCACAGCTGGCCTTGTTCAGCGACCTCGACCACCTGCATGCACGGCCGCTGGGCGCGAGGTCCCGATCGACCTCGACCGGAGATGACCTCCTCCACCTACACTCCCGGCATGCATCGGATCTTCACCACCAAGGTGTCGGACGTGTATCCCCTGTATCTCGCAAACGTGGAGCGCAAGGGGCGTTCAAAGGCGGAGTTGGACGAGGTGATCGAATGGCTGACGGGCTTCGACGATGATGCCCTGCAAGTCCGGCTCGAAGCCGACACGACGTTCGAGGCGTTCTTCGCAGAGGCTCGGATGAACCCGAACGCATCCTCGATCACGGGGGTGGTGTGCGGCGTTCGGGTGGAGTCGATCGAGGACCCGCTCATGCAGAAGATCCGTTACCTCGACAAGCTCGTCGACGAGCTGGCCAAGGGAAAGCCGATGGCGAAGATCCTGCGCTCCTGAGGTAGCTCCCCGGAATCGGAACAAGTGCCTATGGCAGACGAGCGTCCGACCTGCTCGACTGTCCCGTGTCAGGTGGCATCCGGGTACGTCGCGACGCGTGCTCCGAGCATGGCTTGTTCGTGGCCTTCGAAGCGACCACCCCAGGTGTGTGCCGCGTCCTGGGTCACCACGATGGAAGAATCGATGACTCGCAGCACAGAATCGAGGCCCCGCGCGGTGAACGCGTCGTAGATGGCGCTCACGACCTGGAGCGGGGAGTCAGTCGAGGTGCTCATCGTCTACGCATCCGACACCAGGCGCAGGTCGGCCACGTCACGTTCCTGCAGAGGCTGGTCGCCGAAACCGTAGGACCACCGGTAGACGAGCCTGCCACGCTCGGGGATCTCGAGGCGGATGGCCATGGGGAACGGTGGTTCCTCGTCGTCGGGAACCTCGAAGGAACCGGACTCGACCTCGACCATGCGCGTCGCCACGTCCGCATGTCCGTGGGTGGTCAACAGCTCAATCCCGCGGGGAGTGCGCGCGATCATCGTGTGCTCGGAGTGGTTGAGCTCCCCGTCGGGAGCCCGGACCTCGTGGAGCAGGACCACCCCAGCTCCACCGGGTAGCGCCGAAAGCGTGAGATCACCCCGCCCGGCCGCATGCTCTCCCGTGGGATCCGACGACTCGCCGCAGTAGCGGCCGGTCGGACCGATGAGCGTGCTGAGAAGGTCTGTCATGCCGCGGACTGTACTCCCGGGTCAGCGCGGCACGTCGGTGCGGATGCTCAGGTTCTTGGCTGCTGCGAGCATCCTGTCGTCGTAGGTGACGAGTCGTCCCAGGTCACGACCGAGTTGACCCGCCGTCGTCAGGTGTATGGCGTCCAGGGAACGGACATGGGTCGGTTGGAGCTCGCCGGCCGCGTCGAGAACGCGATCGTTCACACGGATAAGCTCGATGCTCGAGAGCACTTCCCGGGCCCGTGCAACACCCTCGGCGCCTTCGAGCAGGACTGCACGAAGCACCTCGGTGCGCGCCAGAGCACTGGACACGAGCGGGCGGCGCCGTTGCAGGTATCTGCGGAGCGCGGCCGATTCGGGTTCTTCCACGACCAGCTTCACCAATGCCGATGAGTCGAGGTAGGTGGCGGTCATCAGCGCTCGTCGGCCCGCAACCTTGCGAGGCGCTCCGATGGCAGTTCGGAAGCACGAGATGCAAGCGGGGCGGAGAGATCGCCGAAGTCGGCAGTCGCTGGTTCCACGTCGCCGGTGGCCCGAAGAACTTCGAGTGGGCTCCCCTCGGGCAGCGGTGTCAGCAACGCCACCGGGTGACCTCGATCGGTGATCTGGATCGTTTCGCCTCCCGCGACCATCCGCAACAGCTCACTCGCCCTCTGGCGGAGCTCCCGTACGCCCACGGATGTCATGTGCTACGGATAGCACATGATACCCGGCAGTCGCAACTGCGCTTTCATCACGCTCTTGGAGGTTGGATTCTCTGCACGGTCGGCCGTGGATCACCGTTCGCTGCTCGAGGGACCCCCCGATCGCTTCCATGCCCGTCGAGTACCTCACACCCCGGATCGAGGACCGCGCTGTCGAGCTCCAGTCGGTACTTGCCGAACGCGGTCAACAGCGGGCTCTCTCGGTGTCCGACCTGCTCATCGGGACGGATCCGTTCGAGGTGCCCCGCTGCACGCGTCGCTTCGTCGACCATCTCAGGTGTCGACATGGTCAGGATGGTCGACGCCCGAGGGCGGCTCGGCCGGCGTCGGTCATCCGTCCTTCGGACTCGAGACGATCAGCGATGCGGAGGTTGCGCGCCGACGTCGTCCGACGGGTGCGCCGCGGGGTGAAGCGTTGCAGGTAGGAGTCGCGGTCGAAGCTGCGACGGGTGCTCTCACTCCATCCGTGGGCGATCCCGAGCTCGAGTACCTCATCGAAGGTGACGCTCGGAACTCCGCTACCTGCCTTCGACAAACGGATCCACATCCCGGGATGCGATGAGCCGTTGCGTACCAGCCACTTCTCGAGCGCGTCCGCGGTCTCGAAGCGGGCGACTTCCAAACCATCGATCGTTTCCGGCGCTGCGTCCATCAGGCGTTGTTCGGTTTGTTCCAGCCGGCACGACGGCCGACCGTTGCAGATTCTCGGGACATGTGGACCTCCGTCGGGCGCTGTGCGGTTGGGTGACCGTCGAGGCTGATCTCAGCTGACGCGGCGGCGCATCCAGGCGACCGGGAAACGGCGCAGCGTACCGGGCCGGTCCGCGCGATGCTCTGCCCATGGCCGGTTCCGAGCGTCGGCGCGTCGCCGTGGTGCTCTTCGATCACTTCGAGCTCCTCGATGTCTGCGGCCCGCTCGAAGTGCTCGGGGTTGCCGGACTCTTCGACGTCACCCTCCTGGGTCCCCAGAGACGACCGGTGCGAAGTACGCAGGGTCCGGCTGTCGTTGTCGACTCCGCCTATGAGGACGCGCCGGCACCCGACATCGTGTTGGTTCCCGGCGGCGCAGGCACCCGCAGCCTGGTCAGCGATCAGGCGTTCACCCGATGGCTAGACGGCTGGGCCTCCAGCGCGGTCGTGGTCACCTCCGTCTGCACCGGGTCAGCCCTGCTCGCATCTGCAGGACTGCTGGATGGGTACCGTGCGACGTCGAACAAGCGTGCCTTCAACTGGGTGAGCGAACACGGTCGGAGCGTCGAGTGGGTGCCCGAGGCGCGCTGGGTGCAGGATCGCGACCGTTGGACATCGTCCGGTGTGGCAGCGGGGATCGACATGAGCCTTGCGCTGGTGGCCGAGATCGAGGACGCCGACGCGGCAACATCGGTCGCGGACCGCATCGAGTACGAATGGCACCGCGATCCCACCCGGGACCCGTTCGCGGCGAAGAACGGGCTCAGCTGAAGCGCCGTCGCAACCAGTCTGCCAGCAGCGGATCGACGATCCGGGGGCCGTCGCCGGTTGCGACCAGGAATCCGTTGCCGACCAGCGCTTCCACCGCAGCGCTCGCCGTTCCCGGCGCCAGATCCAGCGCCCCTGCAGCGGAGCCGTAGATGCTTCCACCGGAGGCGAGGACCCGCAGCGTCTTCTGGTGCCCGGCCGGCAACAGCGCGTAGAGCCGTTCGGATCCGTTGTCGACCGTGGTGCGCACGGCGGCGAGTGCCTCCTCCCAGTCGCGCTGCGTCGCAGTCCCGCCGACCTCGACGCGCTGCCACACGGCGTCCGCGAGCTGCATGCAGCGCTGCGGGTGGCCCTCGGCCATGGCGACGATGCGCGCCGTGACCGCGGTTGCATCCCGTCCGGTCGACTCATAGCCGTGCTGCAACAGTTCGGTCACCTCGGTGTCGCTCAGCGGACCGATCTCGACCAGGTCCGCCTGTGCGAAGAACGGCTCGGCGCGATCCGAGAACAACATGCGCATGGTGGACGGATCCGAACCGGCGAAGACCAGCCCCATGTCGCGGTAGTGGTTCTGCAGCGCGCTGCGCAGGATAGCGGTGGCTCCCGTGGCGTGGCTGAGCCCTGAGAACTCGTCGAAGACCACGACGAGAGGGCGACGTTGCGCGGTGGTGACCAGCACCTCGAGCAGCGACCACAGCATGGCGACCGGATCCGGTCGTTCCCGCTTGGACTTCGACAGCTCAACTCCGACGATGCCGAGGCGCACCGACATCCCTGCCGCCACCGAATCGAGCGCCGAGCGGAGTTTGCCACGCGTCGATGCAAGCCCCCGGTCGAGCGCCCCTGCGACGTCCGCGACCGAGGTCATGCCGTAGAAGTCGACCCAGAGCGGCTCGGGCCCGACCGCTGCCAGATCGGAAACCACACGGCGCAGCAGGCTCGTCTTGCCGTAACGTCGCGGTCCGAGCAACGCGGTGACGCGGTGGTCGACCAATCGTTCTGCGAGGTCCTTGCGGAGTTCCAGGCGTCCCGAGACCTCCTCGGGACGCAGGGGACCCTGGTAGGGAAATGGACTTTGCTCCACGGAGTAGATGATACTCGGGTCAATAGAGCATGAGTCACTCTGTTCGATCGAGTATCAACTGGCAGCTTTCGGCATCCCCGTGACAGGGCTCTGTGGTACTCAGGTAGAGCAACACCCAAGCGAGCGGAAGGCGACACCCATGGAGACAACCGACACGCACACCTACGACGGAACCGTCGACGAGGTGCTCGACATGTTCGGCAACGAACAGGCGGTGATCGCCCGTTACGAGAGCATGGGACACCGCGACATCGAGGTTCTCGAGTGCGAACGCGACGAGCAGTCGGTCAGGGTGCGCTCGCGGCGCGTCGTCGA
>CAYVYG010000196.1:3969-6644 GCA_964454385.1 uncultured Microthrixaceae bacterium | reverse complement strand
GCGGACCTGCTCGAGCGGATCGGTGACCACATCCGCGCCGAGATGCTCGCGGTTGGCGCTCGTCAGGCGCTCTCGCCGGTGCTGGATGTCGCCAGAGACCCACGCTGGGGACGCGTCGAGGAGACCTACGGAGAGGATCCGGTGCTGGCCGGGACGCTCGGCACCGCGTATGTGCGCGGGATCCAGAACACCGGTCCCGAGGGTCTCGCTGCAGGTGTGCTCGCCACCGCCAAGCACTTCATCGCCTACGGCGCCAGCGACGGGGGACTCAACCACGGGCCCGTGAACCTGGGGTCACGCGAGCTGCGCGAGGTCCACGCCGAGCCGTTCGCGGCCGCGATCCGCGACGGAGACCTGGCGTCGGTGATGAACTCCTACGCGTCGGTCGACGGGCTGCCGCCGGCTGCCAGCCGCGCGCTGCTCACCGAGTTGCTGCGCGACGAGCTCGGCTTCGAGGGAACCGTGGTGGCCGACTACTTCTCGGTCGACCTGTTGCGCACCCACCACCGGGTCGCCCCCACCAAGGGGGTCGCCGCGGCCAGGGCGATCACCGCCGGCATGGACGTGGAGCTGCCCGCGCTCGACTGCTTCACGCCCGAGAACCTGGGCGCGCTCGTTGAGGCGGGCGTGGTTCCGCCCAAGGTGATCGATGACGCCGTCAGGCGGGTCCTGCGTCAGAAGGACAGCCTCGGGCTGTTCGCGGAACCTCTCGTGGACGAGGAGACCGCGGCCGCCTGCTACGGCACCGGCATGGGGCGCAACCTCGCTCTGCGCGCGGCGATCGAGTCGATCGTGCTGGTCGACAACGACGGGACCGTGCCCGTTCAACCCGAGGAGCTCGCACCCGGCGCGACCGTCGCGGTGATCGGCCCCGCCGCGGACGACCCGCGCCTGACAGAGGGTGACTACCACTATCCCGCGCACCTGGAGATCATCTACCGCAGCGATCCCTCGGCGAGCGACGGCACAGCCGACCTGCTGCCCACAGCCGGTGGAGCGTTCGCACCGGGTCCGTACTTCCCCGAGATCATCACCCCGCTTGCGGGGATCCGCTCGGTGCTCGGCGCCGACCGGCCAACCAACCGAAGCGATACCACCCGAAGCGATACCACGGGCGACGAGAGCACCGATCGCGATGCTCGCGGCACGACCGCTCGTACCCCACGGGTGCTCCACGCACGCGGTTGCGCGGTCAGCCACGATCCCGGCGACGACGAAGCCATCGATGAAGCGGTCGGCGTGGCAACCGGAGCGGACCTGGCGGTCGTGTGCCTGGCGGGGCGCTCGGGGCTCACCCCCGATGCCACCGTCGGCGAGGCACGGGACGCCTCCTGCCTGGATCCGACCGGACGCCAGGTCGAGCTGCTGGAACGCGTCGCAGCGACCGGGGTGCCGGTCGTTGCGGTGATCTGCTCGGGACGTGTGCACACCATCGCCGAGGTCGAACGACTGGCGAACGCAACGCTCATCGCCTGGGTTCCGGGCATCGAAGCGGGCACCGCGATCGCCCGGATCGTCTTCGGGCGAAGCACCCCGTCGGGACGCCTGCCGGTGAGCCTCCCGGCGAGCGTCGGCCAGGTTCCGGTCCACCACGCGCCCCGCGCCGGTGGAGGACGCAGCCAGTTCTGGGGCGACTACACCGACGGACCGACTGCTCCGCTGCATCCCTTCGGCTACGGACTGAGCACCACCAGCTTCGCCTACGACGACCTGGTGGTGACACCGGGGACCACCACCGAGATGACGATGGTCGCAGCCACGGTGACCAACACCGGTGAGCGACCTGGCACCGAGGTCGTGCAGCTCTACGCCCGCGACGAGGTGGCATCGGTGGCACGCCCGGAACGACAACTCGTGGGGTTCACCCGGGTGCCCCTCGAGCCCGGCGAGGCGCGCACGGTGACCTTCGCGCTGCACCCCTCGCGCCTCGCGTTCTTCGACGAGGACTTCCGGTTCGTGTGCGAACCGGGCGCGTTCGACCTGGAGGTCGGTGGCTGGGCAGGCGAACCGGCGTTGCGCTCCACGGTCGATCTCGGAGGAGAGATCCACCAGTACCGCCAACGCGACGTGGTCGCCACCGCGTCATCGCTCAGCTGACCGCACCACACGCCTGGTCGCACCACACGCCTGGTCGCACCGGCGGTTGGCTGCTCCGTTGCTACGCAGCCGGTCCGGCGCTCAGTCCGTCCCGCGGCGGACCACCACGACCGGGCAGGGCGCGTTGTTGACCACATGTGAGCTGACCGAGCCGAGCAGCGCCCGCTTGATCGCGCCCTTGCCCTGCGATCCCACGACGATCGCGTCCGCGCCGAGCTCATTCGCCTGGTCCACGAGGATCCGACCCGCGTCACCCTCCACGATGCGTGTCTCGATGCGGGCATCACCCGCGGCCTGCGCTATCGCAGCCGAGGTCGCATCGAGCGCGGCGGTCGCCTCCAGCTCGTTGCGCTGTCTCACCGCCGCCACCTGGTCGTCGGTCGCCATCCCGCCCGCGAAACCTGATTCGTGTCCGCTCATGAGCACCGAGGAGATGTCGACCGCGCACAGCAGCGTCACGGTGTCGGGCGCTGCCAGCATCCCGATGCCCGTAGCCGCGGCGGCCACCGCCTCGTCCGAACCGTCTGTACCCACCAGGACGTGCATCGCGTCACACTATTGCACCGCCAGTCGGTGCT